>CAZYSF010000112.1:0-4518 GCA_964649635.1 uncultured Anaerolineales bacterium
AGGACATCCGCCAGATCGGCAGCGGCCGCACCGGGGGGACGAACGCTATGCGCGCCGGCGGATCCCTGGCCGGAGTGGCGACGGGCGTTCTGGATGTGCTGAAAAGTTTTCTGGCGGTGGAAATCAGCCAGGCGATCCTGCCCGGCTACTTCTGGCTCGACATCCTCGTCGGATTGGCCGCCATCCTCGGGCATAATTATTCCATCTTCTCGATCGATTGGAAGGAAACCCGTTTCGGGAAAATACCAATTTTCCACGGCGGCGCGGGAGGAGCGCCCACTCTGGGCGGCGCGGTGGCTTTCTGGTTCCCCAGCCTGTTCATTATTCTCCCTGTTGGGTTGCTGGTGTTTTTATTCGTCGGGTACGCCTCGGTCACCACGCTGGTGAGCGGACTGACCGTGATCATCCTCTTCTCGATCCGCGCGGCGCTTGGGTATTCTTCCAAATGGTATGCGGTTTTCGGATTGGTGTCTTTGGGGCTGATGGCCTGGTCGTTGCGCCCGAATATCGACCGGCTGATCCACGGGACCGAACGGGTGGTGGGGCTGCGGGCGCTGTGGCAGAAACGTCGGAGTCCCGCCGGCGGAGAACCGGCGTCACCGGCCGATCAACACCAATAAAACCAGAACGGCGATCGCGTCGATTAAAAAATATTCCAGCAGCACGGATTTATTTTTCGGGTCTTTCGGGCGGATTTGCGTGACGCCGACCACGGTATGGGTCGCCAGCGTCAGCACCAGGCCGAACGTCACCGCCGATATGGGCAGGTAAAACAGCGGCAGCGCCAGTTCGGCCACCAGCAAGCCGATCCCCGCGGCAAAATACCGCCTGAGTGCAATCCCCGGTTCCGGCAAATCCAGCAGCCTCAGGGCAATCGCCGCCACCCCGAGCGCAATGACGGGCAGCGCGAACGTCAAACGAGTCTGGCTGGAATGAATCGCGTTCAGCAGGATGGCCAGCACGGTCAGGCCGAGGATGTTCAAGCCGACCGACGCCAGATCGAAGCGGACCCCCTCCTTTTCCAGCGTCAAATATTCGCAAACGATGCTGAAGATCAAGAGCCCGGTGACCAGGACGAGCCCCAGCCACCAGCGCGGACCCGGCGGGAACATGTTCACCGCCGCGCTGCCCCCGAACGCGGTGATCCCCGGCAGGATCCAATGGATGGCCGTTCCGCTTGGCGGCTTTCCTTCAGGCGCCGTGGCAAGGGCGGGGTGCGTGCGCAGGATGCTTTCGGTTCCCACCACCACCAGCAGCGCCAGCAGGAGCATGAACAACAGGTTGCCGTTGAGTTCAATCACCCACTGGATATTCAATACCGTCACACGGATCCCGCGGCTGGGTATCTCCACAAAGCGCGAGATCCCGTTCACCAAGAGGATGACCGCGGAGATGGTGCTGAGGTGCCGGATGTCTATTTTTAATTTATAATTGTCCACATCCGGATTTTATCACGGGATATTACGCGACGACGCTTCCGAATTCCGGAAATCAGCCGCGTCCGCGAGGCGCTGAATGATCCTCATGGCGGTGGTGCTCGGATGGATTTCCGCCGTGGCCGTAAACGGGTTGGCGGACAATCTGGCGCGGGAAGACGCCGTACCGCTCCGTTCGGCGTGGATTCCCCGCTGCCAATATTGTGATTCGCCGCGCAAGTTTCCGGACTGGTCGGCGATCCTCTCCACCCTGTTTTTTTCCGGCCGCTGCCTGCGCTGCAGCGCCCCCCGGCCGTTGCGCGACCTCCTGGCCGAGGCGTTCCTATGGCTCGGATTTCCCCTTATCCTGATAAGCGGACGCACCGGTTTCCATGAATTGCTCACCGGGGGAATGATCCTTTCGGCGTGCCTCCTTTTTTCAATAATCGATTTCGAGCATCGAGCCGTCGTCGTCGAAGCGGTATTGTTCGTATCGCTGGCGCTGCTGCTGGACGGCCTGGCGAACGGGGCGGAATTTCCGCTGCGCATGCTGATCGGCGGATTGGCCGGCCTCATGATTTTCCTGCTGCTCTTCCTGCTGGGGAAATTGCTGGCTTTTTTCTTCGGAATAGGGCGTGAGATTGAACCGCTCGGATTTGGAGACGTCATTCTCTCGGCGTTCATCGGCATTATCACCGGCTGGCCGGCCATCCTGCTCGCTATTTTTGTTTCGATTTTTCTGGGAGGAATCGCCGGTTTGGGGCTGGCGCTTATCATGGCCGTGAGACGTTCCCCGCTAAAAAACGCAACCATGGCCTACGGCCCGTATCTGTTGATGGCCGGATTGTTGGTTTACTTCTTCGGGACGCCCTTCCTGGGCGGGATATTGAACATATTGGCTGCGTTCTGAGAGGGGATCGGCGGGAATAAAAACCCACGAAGGCACAAAGACCCCAAGAATGTTTTTTATTGTCTATTAATCCTTCCAGGATTTGTTTATTATTTGGTTATGGAATTGTTCATGTATTTTCATGATCCTCGGAAGGAATAACGTTGAATGAGAGTAGAGATAAAAAATATAAAAACCACAAAGACACTAAGGAAAGGAAAGATATTTCATGGAATTCTTCGTGTCTACGTGGTAATAAAATGATCGAACAATAAAAAACGGGCTGATCCATTTGCGATCAGCCCGTTTGGTTTTTGGAAATATTATTTACGCTTTCGCTTTCGCCGGACGGCGGAACCTGGAAAACCAGTTTTCCCATTCGCGGTTTTCCCATACCACCAGAATTGCCGCCGCGTTGAAGATCGAGGAATAAGCGCCGCTGGCCATCCCGACCAGCAGGATGATGATGAAATGGCGGGTCGTGGCCCCGCCGAAGAGCACCATCGCCAGCAGCGTAAACAGCACGGTCAGGGTGGTGTTGATCGACCGGTCGAGCGTTTGCACGATGCTGTGATTAACGACGGTTTCGAAGGGGGCATACTTGTGTTTCACGCGGTTTTCACGGATCCGGTCGAATACCACAATCGTATCGTGAACGGAGAACCCGATGACGGTCATCACCGCCGTCAGGAAGAGGGCATCGGCTTCCCAGCCCAGTACCAGCCCAAGGATGGCTTCCAATCCAAGCAGGACCAGGACGTCGTGGACGAGCGAAAAAACCGCCGCCAGGCCGTAGCGGGAGGCATTGGGGAGCTTGCGGAACGCGAACCACACGTACAGCGCAATGCCGATGGCGGCCAGAGCGACGGCCCCCGCCGCGCGCTGGGCGACCTCGCCGCCCACCGACGCGCCGACGTTATCGGCCATATTCAAGGTCACCCCGCCGAATGTCTCTCCCAGCCTGGCGATGATCGCGTCGATCGTGGCCTGGTCGATCTGCTGGACCCGCAGGACAATTCCATCGGCGCCCAAGGTTTGAATTTGGATATTCTCCAGCTTTTCATCGGTTGAGGCGATCGAAATGTCATTCAGCGCCGTCCGTACTTCGTCCGGCGCGGGGGCTTTACCGGAAGTAAACAGAATCTCCAGCATCGTTCCGCCGGTGAAATCGATCGACGGCTTCAGCCCGCCGAGGGCCAGCGCGATGATCCCGGGGATGATGATCAGCAGTGAAAGACCGAAGAACCAGTACCGCTTGCCGATGATATTCATCCCGTACTCTCCGTGATCGAGGGGTTTTCATCCGAGATGCCGAACCAGGAATGCCGTTCCGAGAAATCGACACGGTCCAGCACGAGGTGCAAGAGATTGCGGGTGACCAGGATTGCCGTGAACATGCTGACCAGAACGCCTACGGCCAGGGTGATGGCAAAACCTTTGACGATGCTGGCGCCGAAGGTGCTGCCGAACCAGATCAGGATGGCGCAGGTGATGAGGGTGGATATATTGGAATCCCGGATTGAGAGCCAGGCCCGCGAGAAGCCAGTATCCACCGCTTCGCGCAGAACCTTGCCCGCCCGCAATTCCTCCTTCATCCGTTCGAAGATCAGAACATTGGCATCGACCGCCATGCCCACCGAAAGGATGAACCCGGCAATGCCCGGCAGGGTGAAGGTGACCGGTATCAGACGGTAAATGGTGAGGCTGGTCAGGGCGTAGAGGATCAGCGCCACGTCGGCCAGCGCGCCCGGCAGCCGGTAATACAGCAGCATGAAGAGCGCCACCGCGAGCAGCCCGATCGCTCCGGCGATCAGCGAGCGGCGGAGCGAATCCTGGCCAAGGGTCGGGCCGACGGTCTGTTCGCGGATGACCTTGAGCGGCACCGGCATCGCGCCATAGGTGAGTAAAATCGCCAGCTGATTGGCCTGCGCGGCGGTGAAGCTGCCGGAAATGGAGCCGTAGCCGCCCAGGATCGGTTCGCTGACCGTCGGGCAGGAAATCACAACCTTATCCAGGACGATCGCCAGATACCATCCCGTGTGATTGGTCGTGTAATCGGCGAATATCTTGGCGCCGTTTTCAGAGAGGAGGAAATCGACGCTTGGCTGGTTGGCGGCGTCCCGTCCAACCTGCGCGCTTTCCAGATCCGCCCCGGTCATGATGGTGTGATACACCGTTCCGGGAACAGGGGTCGGGGCGGGGGAAAGCGCGCAG
>CAZYSF010000113.1:0-1677 GCA_964649635.1 uncultured Anaerolineales bacterium
TCGGCCACAACGCGAGCGCGAGGACCGTCGTGCCCGCCCACCAGCGGAGGAAGTCGCCTGCGATTTCCCAGAAGGACATGGCTGCGGTTGCTCCACTTCCCCTGTCCTAACCCCCTCTCCCCGCCCTCGCCTCGGAAAAAACCCGAGGCTCGGGCACCCCTTTCCCCCTTCCCCTTACGGGGAAGGGGGAAAGGGGCCGGGGGTGAGGGGGTTAGGACAGTACCTCGTAAATCGTCGTCTGACCCACGGTGAAGACCGCCTTCAACCGGCCGGCCTGTGCCAAGCGTTCGAACTTGGCGATGCCGGCCGGATCGTAGTATGCGCGTTCATGTTGACCGACGATGACATAGTTAACATCGAATTTTTCGATAAACTCCAGCGCTTCGACAAGCTCGGGCGTGTTATAAAAACTTTCGATTTCCCGGTCGCGTTCCCAGACCAGCTCATCCGCGACAATCCCGCGCTGCTGCCGCTGGTGATGATTCCACCCCAACACGTTCGGCAAACCTGTGAACATTGTATACGGAAGGCCCCCGCGGTAATGCGGCCAGGGACTCTGGACGATCACCGGGGAACCATCGACGTTCTCCTGAAGCCAGCGAATGGCGCCGTATACCTCGCGCATGTCGTATTCCGCCGAACTCAAATCATCGATCCAAGTATAAGCTGTGAAGGGCATGAAGGCGATGCCATCGAGACTGTACGGCGAGGTGGAACTCATGCGATCCATGATCCGGGAGATGGATCCCGCAAGCGTATAGAGCGAGGCGCCCGCGAGGAGCAGCCCCAGGGCAGCCAGCCAGATTCGGCGGACCGGCAACTGCCACTGTCCGACCTTTCCCGCCAGCCACCCCAAGGCGGCGCCTGCGGCCACGGCGAAGAAGATCCAGGCTTGGATATAGAATTTGAAGACCGTATTCATGCGGTCCATGTCGTTTGCCAGAACCACGAATTCCACAAGGCATGTAATGGCCAGGCTGATCGCAATAAGTCCAAGAATTATCCGGTGTTCATCCTCCGCCCCTTTGCGTAATCCGAGTATCATCGCCCATACAATCACGGGAACCGCCAAGACCAGCACCGGATATCCCGCCACGGCCAGAACGACCACCGCCGCCGACAATACCGCGGCACCCATCAACGCCATACCGCTCCATCGGTGGATGAAGTCTTGCGCGGGAACGGGAATTTTCGCAAGCCAATCCCTGGTTTGACTTGATAGGTAGGTGATGATGATGAAAATAAAGAGCCCATGGATGATCAGGTAGGAATCCAGCGGTGTTTTTGGGCCTTTCCATTGGACAAAGGATGTATGCCCGGCGCCATACCAATCATAATAGGGCTGGAAGAACCATATCGACAGCCCTGCCAGCAAACAAGCCAGCAATAGAATCCGCCCCCAGCCCCTCCAATCGGTCAGCCGGCCGGAGCGCGCCAGCATCATCCATCCGGCAAACAGCAATCCCATGACTGCGATCGCGAGCGAGATCGGATAATTCCATCCGTTGGTGGGCCAGAGTGAGCCGACGGCAAGCGCCGTTAACGCCACAAGCGGAACGGCTGTCCGCCAGCGATTTAGACGCTCCGGCGCGACAACCATCGCGACCGAACCCGCCAGCGAAAGAATGATCAGCGGCATGGCGATCAGGTGGGCGTGCAAATCCGCATATAGAAAAG
>CAZYSF010000114.1:0-2592 GCA_964649635.1 uncultured Anaerolineales bacterium
TGGCGCGGGCCGGGCCGTTTTCCATGGCGGAGCGCCGGGATAATCCTTTCGATTGCCGGCGGCTCACAACCCCTGGTATTTGGAATCGTCAGTCGCTTTCCGCAGCTTATCCTCCTCGGAGGATTCCGGTATCTGGCCCTTCTCGGCCTCCAGTTCCGCCTGTTCGGCGGCGCGCAGTGCCTGCAGCGACGCCGGTTGCATCAGGCCCCACCGGCCGCAGAACGGGCAGCGGGCGATTTTTGCCATGAGCAGATGCGGCGTGAGCAGGTTGAAAGCAAACGGGCGCTCGCATTTCGGACAGATCCCGCCGCCAAAGGAATAGCTGCGCGGGGTTCCCGCCGCCAGCGATTTGGCCTTGCGGCCCATGAGCAGGGGGATAACCGCCGAGAGCGCCATCGCGCCGAAAATCACCGCGAAGAGGGGGATGAGGATTTTAATGGCCGCCCCTCCGCCTTCCGAAGCCGGGACGAAGGTGCGATTTATGGAATTCGAACGAAGGGTTTTCCCGTCTCCGGTGTATCCGAGCGCGTACAGTTCGTGCGCCCCGAGCGCAAAACTATCGGTGACGAACTGCAGATCGAATGGAGCCGTCGTATCCTCGCCGATCTTCAGCTCGTCGATATAGAATTCCACGCGGGTCAGGTTTTCGGCGCTGCGCGCGTGGAAGGAAAACGTCCCCTGGATATCGCCGCCGAATCCCCCGTACCCCCAATCCCGCGACAAACTCATGGTGAGGTTTTCCCCCTGCGCCAGGACGGGGAATATGATTATCGACCCGGCCAGGACGGCCAGGGCAAGCGCGTTCCGCAAGGGCTTCATCATTTCATCTCCACCGGGTAAGGATCGATTCGCGCTGGAACACCTTGGTTGCCAGATAGAACATCACAACGTCCAGGACCAGCATGACCACCGCCGTGACGAGGATAATTTCCTTGTTCAGGATGAACAGGCCGGAAATCTGCCCGAAGAATCCCGCCATGACCGGAACGATAATGACCATCGAGATCTGCTCGGCGACGCGCGGATCGTTGACGCGCGAGGAAACCATCAGCGCGAACGTCACGGCCAGGAACGCCAGCAGCGGGCCCACGGCAAAGACCGCCAGCAGCCAGCGGAAATCGAGGATCACGGAGAGGAGGGCGGGATTGGCCAGGATAAGCGCCGCGCCGACCGCGAAAATTCCGAACGCGCCGAAGGTCGCCAGGACCGCGGGGATGACCGCTGCCAGGCACTTCCCGGTTAGGAGCTCGAAGGTGGTGATCGGCGTCGCCAGGAGCGGTTCGAGCGAGCGGGTGGTTTTTTCGCCGACGACCGAATACCCGGCGATCGCCCCGGGGATGGCGACCGGGATGATCATGAATAGAATCATGAATTCATTGACGATGAACACCTTCATGCAGTCGCCGGTACTAAGCGTGCTCGGACACAGGGCGGCCATCTCCTTCGGAAGCGCCTCGGAAGAAACGGCCTGGGCGGAAGCCGGGATCGTTTCCTTCATGCCGTAGAGAATCCCGAGCGGGATGGCGGCCATCATCAGCGGCAGAAAAATAACCGTGAAGATCACGAGCTTGTTCTGGAACACTTCCAGCCATTCCTTGCGGATGATCGTCCGTATCTTATCCATATCCACCTCAGGCGTTCTTCACCAGTTGCAGATAAACATCCTCCAGCGAGTGGCGCAGCTCCCCGATGAACACCACCTCGGCGCCGGCATTGACCAGCGTGCGGATCATCTCGGGATTTTGCCGCTCGGGATCGTCGAGCGTGATCACCAGCTTGCTTTCCACGATTTTCACTTCCCGGACGTAGGGCAGCTGGCGCAGTCCGCCGGCGAGGCTTTCGTTCACCGTCCGCAGATGCACCACGACCTTGCGGCCGAATGTTGATTTCCGCAGATTGGCCGGGGTATCCAGGACCAGCAGGCGCGTCTTGAAGACGCCGACCCGGTCGCACAGCCGGTCGGCTTCGTCCAGGTTGTGGGTGCAGAGAAATATCGTCCGGCCTTCCTTTTTCAGCTCGGCGATAAACTCGCGGACCAGGTGCGACGCTTCCGGATCCAGCGCGGCAGTCGGCTCGTCGAGGAACAGGATGCGCGGTTCGTGCAGGAGCGCGCGCGCGATCGCGAGTTTCTGTTTCATCCCCTTCGAGAAGGTCCCGGCCGCATCCAGCCGGCGCTCCCACAGCCCGAGCATCTTTAAATATTTTTCGACCTGCCCCTTCACGTCCTTCACTTCCTGGAGCTCGGCGAAGATGCGCAGGTTGATCTCCGCCGAAAGGTTGTCGTACATGCCGGGGGTTTCGGTCAGCACGCCGACCGTCCGGCGGATGTCGGTATCCTGGCGGCCCACCTCAAATCCGGCGACGGCCGCCGACCCGCGGGTGATCCCGATCAGGCTGGTCAGCATGCGCACGGTCGTCGTTTTCCCGGCGCCGTTCGGGCCGAGGAATCCGAACACTTCGCCTTCCCGCACGTCGAGGCTGAGGCTGTCGACCGCCAGGACTTTCCCAAACTGCTTGGTGATCTTATCGGTGTGAATCATAGGCACCTACGCAAAACGAGTGTTGTCGAGCTTCTCGGATGTTTCCACGATC
>CAZYSF010000115.1:0-3435 GCA_964649635.1 uncultured Anaerolineales bacterium
TGAGGAAGCCGGTATCCCCGGTCGTTTCCCGGAACGACATCGGCTGGGCGATCCGGAAGGAGAGCACGGTCACCGCGACGGCGAGCGCGAACATCCCGGCGGGGATCAGCAACTGGAAAGCGGCTGCAAGTCTCGGAGACACGCCCGCCGTTCCCTCGGATTCGGCGGATTGGATCGACCCCGCGGATGGGGCTTCCTCCTGGACCGGAGGCTTTACAGCGGCTTTCAGCCGCTCCCATTGGCCGATGATCACGGCGACCAGGATCATCGCTCCGAGCGGCGCGAAATTGGAACGGGAGGCGAGCGTCATCCCATAGAAACATCCGAACAGGGCATACCACCCCCATCCGCCTTTCTGTGCGGCGCGGACGGCGCAATACATTGCCAGGGTGGCAAACATCACGCCGAAATTGTCGACCGTCATGAAATGCGATTGCTGAATCTGAGTTGCGGCCAGCGCGCTGAGCGCGGTCGCCAGGAGTGCGATCCGGCGGTTATAAAGCCGCGACCCGATTCCGAACAAAGCCAGCAGCGTAATTGTGTCGGCCAGGGCGGAAAGGAAGCGCCCGAGCTGCCGGATATCGCTGAAACCGGTGTAATCAACGATTTCCAGGGGTTTGCAGCCCGGATCCGGCGCGGCCGGGGCCTCTGTGGAAGCGCAATTCTTGAGGACGAGGTCGTTGAGCGCCGGCCAGACAGTTTCCTGGATGCCGGTCAGCGATTCCGCGACGCCGCGGATGAGTATGAACGGCCACTGTCCCCAGACCGCCCCCGCATCCGGACCCTGCCCGATCGCATTCCCCTCGGCGTCATACTTCAAATATGGCGATAATGGGGAAATGCGTGTGTTGAAATATTCGGCAAGCGAGGAGGGCATCTTGATCCCCATGACGATGTTGGTGGCACCCAATTCGTCGGGGTTGAGAAACGCCCCCTCGCTCCAGTTATTGCCGGAAACCCGGAAAAAAACGCCGGCCAGGATCATTACGCACAGCATGGCTTCGAACGCGATGTTGCGGATTCGCCGGACGGGACCGGATGCCGGCGGAGGAGAGAATGGTTCCTGGACGGAGGGTTCCGGCGCAGGCACCGGCGCCCGGGGGGCGGCTTCGGCGGCGGGCGCCGGGTCCGCCGCAGGTTCCGGGCGGGATTCCTCCGGTCCGTTCACGGGGTTCACAAGTTCCGGATTTGGATTATCCATGCGACTTTCCATTCTCCGCGCTCAGGGATTTGCCGCAACCGGGGTTCCCGGCACGACAAAGTAAATGAAATCGTGATTGGGGTAGGCAGATACGACGGTTCCGTAAAAGCCGTTCGGGAACTTATGTTTCAGGGCTTCCAGGCTGTCCGCGTCCGCCGCCAGCAGCAGGAACAGCGTCGGGCGGCCGCTGAATTCGAAGCCGGCGATCTGGTCCGGGAAAAGGTAATGGGTGGAGGATATCGGGAAACCGGCGGCGATATTCATGATCCGGTCGTCGACCCAGTAGGGATACGGGATCAGGTAGACGTCGTCGGGGTCGCCGATCGAGGAAACATACCGGCGCATGAAAACGCCCAGCTCCGACGCGTTCTCGGAATTCAGCCGGTAGGTCTCCGGGTATTGACGCAGGGTCAGATCGAAATCCTGCGCCGCACCCGCCGCGACGAGAAGCGACGCAAACGCGGCGCCGAACCAGACGCTCCGGCGGCCGGGGATCATCCCGCGCAAATAATCAACCGCCAGGACGAGGGTCAGGGCCGGCAGAAGAAATACGACCGGCACGGCGGCGATGGCACGCGCGAGCGACGGATTTTCATTCGGGATCGCCAGCGCGAGGATCGTCGGCAGGAGCAGGATCGGCAGGAGCAGGAAGAGCGACAGCGCTTCCCAGGATTTTTTCTTTAATCCCCATACCAGCATCCCGATCCATCCGAGATGGAATAATCCGCCGGTGATCACATCCAGCGCCGGACGGAGCGGGACGCAGTTGAACCAGCCCACGCCGTCGTTCCAGCTGAACATCTGCAGGGCGATCCAGACGTTGTTCAGAAACGTTTTAATGAGTTCCACAACCGAAAACGTTTCGCCGGGGAGGATCCGGGTGGTCGTTCGCAGCCAGAACTCGTCGGGGAATTCGAAGGCGTAGCGGAGAAACGGGATGAAAAATAGCGTCATCGTCCCGATGGTGACGAGGAACCCCGCCGCCGCCCACTTGCGGGAGCCCTTCGAAGCCGGGTTGATCAGGAACAGCCCGAGGATGACCGCCAGCGCAATCGGGACGACCCGGATGGGGGTGTACCCGTACAGGCCGATCCCGAGCGCCAACCCCGCCCAGAGAAAATCGTTCCAGCTCCGGCGGCGGAGCGCCTTGTAGAAAAAGTACAGGGTGGCGGCACAAAAGAGCATCGCCATCGGCAGCCGCAGGCCGATCCGGCTGATCATATCCGGCCAATACCCCACTCCGCCGAGAATCATCGCCAGCAGGCCGACCCTGCGATCGGCAATCTCCCGCCCGAGCAGGTAGAGGAACGGGAGGGTAAGGATTCCAACCGCCACGGACACAATCTTCAGGGAAAGGAAGGAGATGCCCGTGCCGAACACCTGCGATACGAACGCCACCAGGTAGAACTGGAGCGATTCCCGGCCGCCGTTATTGGCGAAGAAAATATAGTTTTCCCCATCGAGAATCTGGGTGACATTGATCAGCTTTTCGACGTGATCGCTGGTCATTTCCGGCGGAGTGTTCGCCAGATCGACGGTGCGGGTGAACACCAGAACGGCGAAACTCGTCACGACCAGCAGCGACCACCAGGATACCGTGATCCCCCGCCGCAGCGATTCGCCGAACGCCCGGATGCGCGCGCCCGCCGACCCGCCCGCCGCGAGGATCCCGTCGATGAAACTGCCCTGGTAATCCGCGAGGGCGGTCCACCAGTAGGCGAGGGCAAAAGCGAGCGTCAGGAGAGCCAGCGGCCGGAACATACCGCCCGCGCTGCCGCCATACGCCAGCACCCCGAAGAATATTCCCCCGGCCAGCAGCCACAACCGCTGCCGGTTAAACCGGATTCCTTTGCCGATGCCGGGCGGCGAATTCAGGGAGTAGGCGGCGTCTCCGGCAAGCAGCGCCGAGGTAAACAAGAGAAACGCCGAAATATACAGGATCCATCCGACGGTCTGCGCGCTTTCCATGGTCAGCGGCCGGACGTCCATCACCCATTGGGCTGAGACCGCAAGGATAAGCGCAAACGGAATGCGCAGGAGCGTAAGCAGGCCGGGTCCTTCCGGCGCGGCCGCCGGACGCCGATCCGGTTCGGGCGCGGCAGGCTGTTCGGCGGCCGGCGCGGGCAGTCCGGCGGCCGGGTCAAGACTTTCCGGCTCGACCGGCAACGGCTCGTCCGGAACTTCGATCCGCAATCCGAGAATGAGGCAAACGAGGGAGAGGGCGAACAATGGGA
>CAZYSF010000116.1:0-6835 GCA_964649635.1 uncultured Anaerolineales bacterium
ATTTTTACCGCCTCCAAAGAAGGATGGAACAGCCGCGACCGGTATTTGACGATAGGCTCTATTGTACATTGTTGGTAGGGAAAGGCGGAATCAGGGAGCGCCTGCCCTCGTGAAGAGCGCAGGTTCGGGTTGTTTTTTGAACCTGCGCGTTTTCGAAACGAGGGCTTGCCCTCGGGGAGCATCACCTCTTGCTTCTGTTCTTTGAGTGGTGATGTCTGCGAAGCGGGGGCTTGCCCCGGCCGTTTTGAAAAATACCATATGAGCAAGGATTCATCCATCCAATAAGCAGCCAACCGCCGGTCGGCGATCTGCCCCTCACCGAAATTGGCCTGAAAAAGGCTTTATTAAATGAAGCATGAATTGCGCCCGAAAAAAATGGGTTCGCCGGAAATTCCAAACTTTTTACTCCCTTTGCACCGGGGATTTTTACCGGTTATTTTCCCTGAAAATTCCCAACGTCTTAATTGACGGAAAATTGGAATATTGGTTCTTGACAAACGAAAAAACCGGGCTACTATGGTAACGGTACCATATATCTTATGTAAAACCGCATCGGGAATAGGCATGCCGACTCTACGGGACGTGGCGAAGCGGGCGGGTGTTGCACCCATCACGGTTTCGCGGGTAATTAACAACACAAGCTATATCAGCGAAGGAACGAAAAAGCGGGTGGAAGCCGCGATCCGGCAATTGGGGTATGTGCCCAATACCCTGGCGCGAAGTTTGCGCTCCCGGAGGACGTGCACGCTGGCGCTTGTTCTCACCGATATCACCAACCCTTTCTGGACCACCGTCGCCCGGGGCGCGGAAGATGCGGCGAGCAAAGCGGGTTTCAGCATGATGCTGGGGAATACGGACGAATCGGAAGAAAAACAAGCGCGCTATATGAAGGCGCTCCTGGAAAAACAGATTGATGGGATTCTATTTGTCCCTGTGGGAAAAACCCCGGCCTTAATCCGGATGTTGAAACGGCAGGACGTGCCGGTGGTGGTTCTGGATCGCAGAATAACGGGCGACAGGGCGGATGTCGTCCGGTGCGATTCGGAGGGGGGGGCTTACAAACTTACCAATTTATTGCTCTCGCTTGGCCATCGGCGGATTGCCGTGCTGAGCGGTCCGAAGAGTATTTCCACAGCCGAGGATCGCGTACAGGGATATCGAAGAGCCCTTGCGGCACAAGGGGTCCCGATACAACCGGACCTTATGCAATATGGGGCCTTCACCGTGGAGAGCGGCGCGGAGATGGCGGATCGTGTGCTTAAGCTGTCTCCAAGGCCGACCGCCATCTTCGCCGGGAATAACTTTATTGCCATCGGAGCCCTGAAGGTGATGCAAGGACTGCATGTGCGCGTTCCGGAGGATGTGGCCCTGGTCGGGTTTGACGATCTCCCGGCGAATTTGACCATCGATCCGTTTCTGACGGTGGCCAGGCAGCCGGCCTATGAGATGGGTTCACGCGCGGCGGAATTGCTCCTTGCAAGGCTGGACGGAACCGCCCCCCGGGGGTACCAGGAAGTGGTCTTGCCGACGGAGGTCGAAATCCACCATTCCAGCGGATCTGTAGTTTCGGCGCTCTGAGACGAATGGACGCGCCGCCGGAGCCTCTTTTTTTTGGAACGGATATGGTAACGGTACCATATTTTACGGAGGGAAATCATGCGATCCAACAATAAAACCGCCCTGGATGTTCTCCACAAGGATGACCTGATCGTCATCACGGGCGCGGGAGGATTTATCGCCGGAGCGTTGACCCGCTATTTTCATGATCAGGGGTTTACCCGCATCCGCGCCGTCGACCGGAAGCCCCTGCCTCACTGGTATCAGCGGGTGGCCGGGGTGGAATGCCTCTCCATGGATTTAAGCGAGAAGGACAACTGCGTCCGCGCCGTGGAAGGGGCCGTGGAGGTCTTCAACCTTGCGGCGGACATGGGCGGCATGGGGTTTATCGAGCATTTCCGGGTGGAATGCCTGCGCAGCATCCTGGTCAATACGCATTTGCTGGAGGCGGCGTATCGCGCGGGGGTGAACCGTTACTTCTTTTCCTCCTCGGCCTGCGCCTACAACACGGAGCTGCAGCAGGATCCGCATGTGCGGGCGTTGAAAGAATCCGACGCCTATCCGGCCATGGCGGAGCGCGGATACGGCTGGGAAAAACTGATGTCGGAGATATTCTGCCAGGAATATTGGGCCGAACGCCGGCTGGAAACGCACATCGCCCGGTTCCACAACGTCTACGGACCCTTGGGGACGTGGGACGGCGGCCGCGAAAAGGCGCCGGCCGCCATCTGCCGGAAGGTGATCGAGGCAAAGGAATCCGGAAAGCATGAAATTGTCATTTGGGGGGACGGCACCCAGACCCGCAGTTTCATGTACATCGACGATTGTGTCCTGGGAATCGACATGATCATGCATAGCGACCGCCTGATCGCGACGCCGATCAACCTCGGCTCAAGCGAACTCGTGGCGATCAACGAACTGGTGAGCCTGGCGGAGGAGATCGGGGGGGTGAAGCTGAAGCGCTCGTACGACCCGGCGGCCCCGCGCGGCGTGGCCGGCCGGAACAGCGACAACACGTTCATCCAGGAAGTGCTCGGTTGGGAACCGAAGATTCCGTTCAAGGAAGGTTTGACCAAGACGTATCGCTGGATCGAGCAGCAGTACCTGGACCGCAAGGCCGGCAGGCATACCGTCCAGGAAGTCTATTAGTTCCGGCTGCATCGAATGAAAATCCATCGCCAAGTTGCGCGCCGGGAAGAACCAATGGCTAAATCTCGAATGGTGGAAATTACGGACGTCATCAGTCAAATCCCCTACCGGATGGCTTTCGCCGGAGGGTGGATCGATCAGCCTTTTATTTCGCGGCTTAATCCGGAACCGCCGGGTTCGATGGTGGTGGTGGCGCTGGAACCCTCCATCCGCTTTTTGGACCGGAGCGGTATGGCCACAAGCACCCGCGATGTGGCGAAGCGCCTGTGGAACGGCGTTCTCCCCGACCGCGACGCCACGGAATTGATGCGCGAGTTGTATGCCGAGGAAAATAAAAACAAATCCGAACCGTCCGGTTCACAGGATATGGCGGGGTTGCTGTTCCCCGGCATTAACCGGCTGGATTATGACTTTGCCCATGCGGGGGGGATTTTCCCCATCCATGTGGAATCCAACAACGATCCCGCCATTGCCCGCTGGCTGGAACGTGTGATCCATATGATACCGGTGGCCATGCGTCCGGCCCGCTACAACCCGTTGGAAAAAAAGAATCTTTCCCCTGAGTGGATCGCCCGGTTGGGAAGGAGCGGACGGGATTGTTTTAACGCCATTTTGGCGCGGGATGCGCGCGCGCTGGGCGAGTCCATGAACGAATGCA
This sequence comes from uncultured Anaerolineales bacterium, assembly GCA_964649635.1. Taxonomy (GTDB): domain Bacteria; phylum Chloroflexota; class Anaerolineae; order Anaerolineales; family RBG-16-64-43; genus JAFGKK01. Next base: position 3,365 of record CAZYSF010000116.1, read on the forward strand.
TGCAATGCTGGGAGGTGCTTCTGCCCAATACCGTCGCGCATCCAGAGATCACCGTCGATTTGAAGTCCATTCTGAAATTCTATCAAACGCGCTACGCGGGCGCGATGTATTCCGGCTGCGGCGGCGGATACCTGTATGTGGTCTCGGCAGAGAGCGTCCCGGGCGCCATAAAAGTCAACATCCGGATCCGGAATTGAAAATGAACGATCAAAACGTTTATGTCGCCGGCGATTTTTTCACCATTCATTCCCAAACCATCCGGTTTTTGGAGGAAGCCGCCAAACTGGGCAGGGTTCATGTCCTCCTATGGGCGGGGGAACCGGAAGCCGCTCTCCCGGACGAATTGGTGAAACTGACGGTGTCCGAGCGCCATTACATCCTGGAGAACAACCGGTACGTCTCCACGGTGACGATTGAGGGAAGCGACACGGGGCGCAGCAGGCTTCCTCTTCGGAACGAGATGCGGCCGGATATCTGGGCGGTGGAGGAAAAAGACGACTCGGCGAGCCGTCGGGCTTTTTGCGAGACGCACGGCATTGAGTACCGGGTCATTGAACCCCGCGACCTGAAGGGCTTTCCCCAAATTCCAGCCCCGCAACCGCCTTCCGGGAGAAGGAAGGTTTTGGTCACCGGTTGCTTCGATTGGTTTCATTCCGGTCATGTCCGTTTTTTTGAAGAGGCGTCCGCCTATGGGGACCTGTATGTGGTGGTCGGCAGCGACAGCAATCTGCGCCTTTTAAAAGGAGAAGGCCACCCTTTGTTCCCCCAGGAAGAGCGGCGCTATGTGGTGCAATCCGTCCGGTTCGTCACCCAGGCGCTTATCTCCACCGGCACGGGCTGGATGGACGCCGAACCGGAAATCCAGCGCATTCAGCCGGATATTTACCTCGTCAACGAGGATGGGGACCAGCCCGATAAGAGGGATTTCTGCGTGCAGCATGGATTGGAATATATGGTCCTGAAGAGGGAGCCGAAATCCGGCTTGCCTCCCCGGCGAAGCACGGATCTGAGGGGTTTCTGATGGCAAGGCGGGAGCGCGGAATGTATTATGCCGTGATCATGGCGGGCGGAAGCGGAACGCGGTTATGGCCGATGAGCCGCCGCAACCGCCCCAAGCAATCGCTGAAGCTGATTGGAGAGCGGACGCTTTTCCAGCAGGCTGTGGACCGCCTGAGCCCCGTCTTCCCGCCCGACCGGATCCTGGTTGTCACAAAATCGGCTCATGTCCCCTTGTTGCAGCCTCAAACCCCTGATCTGATCATTGATAATTTCATCGTCGAACCGCTGGGGCGGGGGACCGCTCCGGCCCTGGGCCTTGCGGCCGTTCACCTGCGGCAGCGCGATCCGGACGCCGTGATGGCCGTGCTGACCGCGGATCACTGCATCGCCGATATCCCCGCATTTCATCAAGTGCTGGCGGGCGCGCAGTCCGCCGCGGAGGAAGGGTATCTGGTCACGCTTGGGATCCCGCCCACCTTCCCCGCCACGGGTTATGGATACATCCAAAAGGGGGAAATCCTTTCGGGGGAATCGGACCAACCGGTTTATCGGGTGAAACGATTCACCGAGAAACCGGATGCCCAGGAAGCGGCGGAGATGGTTTCCGGCGGAGAATTCCTCTGGAACAGCGGCATGTTCATCTGGCGGGCGAGCCGGCTGCTGGAGGAGCTGCAACGGCAGATGCCCGGGTTCCATTCCCAATTGCTTGAAGTCGAGGCTTCGATGCGGGATCCGCGGGAATACGCCGCGACCCTGGCGCGGGTCTGGCCGCAGGTGGGCGAACAAACCATCGATTACGGAGTCATGGAAGGCGCGCGCAATACGGTGGTGATTCCCGCCCGGATCGGCTGGATCGACGTGGGAAGTTGGTCGAGCCTTTTCGACCTGTTGCCGCGCGACCCGGCGGGAAACGTACTGATCGGCCCCCACCAAACCGTGGATACGCGCGATACGCTGGTGATGGGCGCCAAGCGCCTGATCGCCACCATCGGGGTTGACAACCTGGTGATCGTCGACACGGACGACGCCTTGCTCGTGTGCGCGAAGGAGAGGGTGCAGGATGTGCGGATCATCGTCAAGCAATTGGAGAACGCAAAGCACACCGAATGGATCTAGGCGAACGCCGCCGCCCGTTTCCGTGAGTCTTCCGAATGGAGTGTATTCCCATGCCGCCTGATACGTCATCGCCCGCCCGCGCGGGCATCCCGGGGGAACCAGCGGCCGAAGCCGCACCCGTCGTAGAAATGCGGAACATCCGCAAGAACTTTGCCGCCGTCCGGGCGCTGCGCGGGATTGACCTGGTATTGCACCACAACGAAATATTGGGGCTGGTGGGCGACAACGCCGCCGGCAAATCCACCCTGATGAAGGTGCTCAGCGGGGCCTATATCCCCGATGAAGGGGAGATCTTTATCGAAGGCCGGAAAGTCGAAATCAACAACCCCTTGCACGCGCGCCATCTGGGAATCGAGATGGTGTATCAGGACCTGGCCCTGATCAACCACCTGGACGTGTCCGCCAATGTTTTCCTGGGGCGGGAAAAGATGTCCGCCCGGCTGGGCCGGATCGGAGTGGTGGACAAGCGTTACATGGAACAAGAGACGCGGCGCCTGCTGGATCGCTTAAGGATCGATATCTCCTCCGTGCGGCTGGATGTGGAACGCCTGTCCGGCGGCCAGCGCCAATCGGTGGCCATCGCCCGCGCGACGGCGTTCAACGCCAAGGTCATCATCATGGACGAGCCCACCGCGGCCCTGAGCGTGGCGGCGATCGGCAAGGTGCTCGACCTGGTGCGGGCGCTCAAGGCGCAGGGCAGTTCGATCATCGTCATCAGCCACCGCCTGGAGGACATCTACCAGGTCTGCGACCGGATGGTGGTGCTGCGCCACGGGTGCAAAGTCTGCGACTATCCCGTCGCCGGCGACCTGCACGAATTCCACGAGCGGGTGGTGGCCTACATCGTCGGCGCCCGGAATGATTTTCCCGAGGCGGCCGTTGAGCCCGGCCAAAAATCCACCCAAACGGGAGAGCAGTCATGAGTGAAAGGACAGCGAAACACATCAGCAAAGGGGCCGCCGAGGTCCGCGAAGCGCCGGGGCGATCCAGGAATGCGCTGGACAGGTTTCTCACCTTCGCCGCGGTGATAGCGCTGTTCATCTTTTTTTCGTTTACGGCCAGGAATTTTTTCAGCGTCCGGAGCGTCCTCAGCCTCGCCCTGCAGACCAGCGCGGTGACCATCATGGGCATCGGGGTGACCTTTGCCATCATTTCGGGCGGGGTGGATCTCTCCATCGGATCGGTCGTTGCGCTTTCCGGGACGGTGGCCGTGATGGCCGCGATTGCCGGAGTCCCGGTTTGGATCAGCATGCTGCTCGGCCTGCTGATCGGAGTGGTCTGCGGTTTGCTCAACGGGTTGATGGTCACCCGCTTGAAGCTGCCGCCGTTCATCGCGACTCTCGGCATGATGATGGT
>CAZYSF010000117.1:0-2792 GCA_964649635.1 uncultured Anaerolineales bacterium
CGTGTCTTCGTGGTAATTAATATAAGTGGACCTCCAATGATGTAACCACTAAGGCACTAAAACACGAAGATAATGAAGACATCGACCCATCGTTCTTCGTGTTTTAGTAGGCTGCTGAAAAAGGATCTGCCGTCATTGCGAGCGACCGAAGGGAGCGAAGCAATCTCCTTTTTCAAGGGATAATCAGCAGATTGCTTCGTCGCTTCGCTCCTCGCAATGACACTCTGACCGTTTTTCAGCAGCCTGTTATTTATTACTCATCCACGGAGGGCACAGAGGGTCACGGATGATTTGATTTAATTTCTCCGTGATCCTCCGTGTTCTTCGTGGATTTAATTCCCGCAGGTTAATTCAAGGAAAATCGCAAAAAGATCAAACTCATTGTCCCCGGGTCGCACATAGTAAAATGAAGCCCAAATCGGGAGCGGCGAAGTGGAAATAAAAATCCCCAAATGGATTTTCCTGCTTGCGTTGATTATCCGGGTGATCCCGGTCCTGGCTGCGTACAACCTGGGGATCGGGCTGGACGACATGCATCAGTACGACATGCTCGGGCGCAGCCTGGTTTCCGGCAACGGCTACCGCTGGTATGCCGAACCGGATCTGGATCTGATCCGCCCGTATATAACGGTGGATTTGACGAACGTGGATTACGATCCGCGCGGAATTGAAGCCGCCTTCCGCGCGCCGATGTACCCGATCTTCCTTTCTGTCATTTACTTTTTCGGCGGGTTGGCCCGCCGCTTCTTCTTCGCCCGCCTGGCGCAGGCGATGCTTTCCGCGATGCTGGCGCCGATGGCCTACGTGCTGGCGCGGAGGATCGACCCCGGGCATGAACGCACGGCCCGGATCGCGGCCCTGATCGTCGCGCTCTACCCGATCCTGGCGCTCTATCCGCTGGCGCTGGCGACGGAGAATTTGTTCTTCGTCCTGGCTTTGGGAACCGTCCTGCTCCTGCTGCGCGGCGCGCAAGGCAACCGGGCAATCGGCGGTGAGCAGCCCGCGTCCGAGCCGGGCGAGTGGGAAAGGCCCGGCCTGCGGTGGTTCATCCTGGCCGGCGCCGTGCTCGGCCTGGGCATCCTCACCCGTTCGGTGCTTGCGTTCTTTCTTCCTTTTGCGATGCTCTGGATCTGGAAATTCGCCAGGAGCCTGCGCGGGGCGGTGTTTTTCGCGGCGGCGGCGGGGGCGGTGGTTTTCCCCTGGGCGCTCCGGAATTCGATCTTCGCGGGGCGGCCGGCGTTCGTCGAAATATCCCTCGGCTATAACCTCTACATGGGCTATCACCCAGAGAGCAGCGGCACGTTTCAATTTGGAATCTCGACCGACCTGCTTTCGATCTTCAACGACATGGACCGCGACACGATCGGGACGCGGAAAGCCCTCGCGTTCATCCGCGACGATCCGGGACGGGTCCCGCAACTCGTGATAAACAAGGCCGGTTACTTCTTCGGTCTGGAACGGCGCGCGATCCAGTATTTCTATTCGAGCAACTTCTTCGGATACCTACCGCCGACGGCTCTGCTGGGGCTGGCGCTGTTCATTCTCCTCCCTTTTGTTTTGCTCGTGCCATCGGCCGCTTTCGGCGCCGCGGCAACCCCGCGCTCGGACGCGAAGGTGCTCGTGGTACTGTTCCTGGCCGCGTACATTACGCCGCACCTCCTGATCCTCGCCGAGGAACGGTTTCACATGACTTTGATCCCGTTCCTGGCCGTGTTCGCGGCCGCGGCGATCGTGCGCCGGCGCGAGATCTTCGCCTCTCTGCGCGCCCCGCTCGGATGGCGGCGGTGGACGCTGCCGGCGTTGGTTTCGCTTCTGTTGCTTGCAAACTGGGGATACGAATTGTGGGCGGACCGGGCGCATCTCTCTGTCTTGCTGGCCCCGGGTGGAAATGAATCGTATTTTCCGTATTAAAATTTAAAATCTCACCGCGAAGACGCAGAGGACGCAAAGAAATAGTAATCAACCTTAGCGTTCTTTGCGCCTTTGCGGTAAAAAGGTTTTTTTGGATATTCGGGAAAAGGGGACTTGATGATCCGAAAATGGCTGCGCCTGGATGAGCTGACGTTCGACCGCGAGATCGTCGCGATCACCATCGCGAGCACTCTGCTCCTCTTGGTGGATTACTACTATCCGCTCACGCCGGTGAACGTCGTCGACGGCCTGGGATTGTATTTGCTGATTCCCCTGGCGATGATCGTCTTCGCGTTCCGCCGGCCGGTCCGGGAATACGGGTTCACCCTGGGCGATTGGAAGGCGGGGTTGGCGATCACGGGCATGGCCGTCCTGATCATGGCGCCGATCCTCTGGCTGATCGGGCGTGGCGACCCGGCGATGCAGAGGTATTATGCCTGGCAGGCGACGAAAATTCTTCCGCTGATGACATTTCTGGATCTGATCGGGTGGGAGTTTTTCTTCCGGGGCTTTCTCCTGTTCGGGTACGAGAAGAAATTCGGCGTGCACGCGCTGTGGCTGCAGGCGGTTCCCTTCGCGCTGGCGCACATCACCAAGCCGGCAGTCGAGACGCTCTCCACCATCTTCGGCGGATTCGCCTTCGGCTGGGTGGCGTGGCGGACCCGATCATTCCTTTACCCGTTTCTCATCCATTGGTTCGTCGCGACCTTCACGATCATCGTCGCGGCGGGATTATTGGGGTAGGGGGCAAGGCGTCGTTAAATGATCGGCATGCCCGCGTGTACTTGGCGGGCAGCCACTCCTGGAAACCCTGGATTCCCGCTAAGGACACCCCAGCTGCGCAGGGGCAGGCGCGGGAATGACGATCAAACCAGGGGTGG
>CAZYSF010000118.1:0-4178 GCA_964649635.1 uncultured Anaerolineales bacterium
GCAAGGTAGTTCTCCATCACGCTCAGCTTCATCGGGACCGGCATATCGTCGCGGTCGAGATGAATGTGCCCGTTCCCGTCATTCTCGACCAGCAGGTCGCGGTCGATGATCAGATGGGCCGTGGCCGCGACCAGGTCCGGATCGCGCTGGAAGGCGATCACCGCCTGCTGGATCGCCTCGGGCTCGAGGACCGCGTCGGAATCGATCGTGAAGATCAGGTCGCCGCGGCAGTGCAGCAGCCCGGTGTTGACCGCGGCCGGTTTTCCGCGGTGGTCTCCGTGCAGGAGCGTCATCACGCCGCCGAATTCGAGCGCCGGGATGACGCGGTTATACAGCCGGATATGCCCGTTCCAGTGCGGCGAGCCGTTGATATGGCTGTTGACCACTTCCTCGGTCCGGTCGGTGGAGCCGTCGTTGACGACAAGAATTTCGATTTTCTCGTGGGGGTAGGTCTGGGCTTTGAGCGAGGTGATGCAGCGGTCGATGTTAAGCTGCTCGTTGTGGGCCGGGATGATGATCGAGACCTTCGGCATGGGGGGTTTAACCAGAGGCGGGAAGAGCTTGGCGCTGCGGCCGTTGCGCCACACCAGCAGTGCATCCCAAAGCGCCTGGGCGATGTCCGCCGCGAGCGGGATGAGGATCCACACCCCCCACATGATCAAAAAGTCAAATCCCAAAAAACCCATTCGCTGCCTCTAATCTACAATGCCGTCCGCCGGGTGACTTCGAGCTCCCGGCGAACCAGGGTGAGGGTCGGCAGGGTCAGCATCCGCCAGTACAGGTAGAGAATCCCGGCGAAGAAGACCAGCCGCCCGATGATCGCATGCGCCCACGGCACGATCGGCTTGCCGAAGGCCGCCACCAGCACGACGATAACCCCCAGGCGGACAAGGTTGATCGCCACCGTCGCCGCGACACCGATGGCCATCCGCCCCAGCCGTTCAGAAGCCGGGAGGCGCGGGTAAAAAAGTATCAGCCCGGCGAAGATCGAGATCTCGATCAGCGCCGAGCATTCGATCCCGACCCGCAGGATCGACCAGCCGGTGGAATCGGGCACCACCAAGCCGCCGCCCGGAACCATCTGCAGCGGGCCGCCGGCAAGCTGGCTCAGGAAGACCAGGAACCACACCTGCAGATTCCCGAGGGGTTCGTTCCAGTTTCCGAGCTGGCCGGCGAAGATGATGATGGCCGCGAAACCGAAAGCCGCCCACAGGTAGCCGATCAGGCCTTTGCGGCTCTTTCTCAGCAGCAGCAATCCGACCAGGTAAACGCCCGCGAAAATGGAGAGCGCCAGCGGACTCATGCGCGGATCCTTTCCGGGGCCGGCTCGAATTCCTTGCGCCGTCGCCAGAGAAAATACATCAGGAAGGCCAGCCCCGTCAGGCTGAGTCCCCATCCGAGTGTGGGGACGATGTAATAGGTGGTGGTTACCGGCCCGGCGATGCTGCAGTTCGTAGAAGCCCCCGGGCTCCAGCAGACGGTGATGGTGTAGGTCCCCGCCGGCCACCCCGTATTCATCGTGCTCCATTCATCGGTTTTCGTCTCCCACGCATTCAGACGGCCCAGGGGGGTGGTATGGGTGGCATACACAGTGCTGCCCAGCGAGATCGTGTAGTAAAGATTGGAATTATTTATCCGCTCGGTGGCTTGGACCGTCGTTTGGACGGTGACGGCGGTGTTGGGGGCGTAGCCCCCCCAGGCGATCAAATACAGGATGCTGCCGCCCGCGGCCAGAACCCGGCCGGGGAAGGCGGATAACAACACGGAAAGCAGCAAGGCGTACGAAATTATTTTTCGCATTCTTTTCCATTTTCGGACCTGAGGTAGCCCCATCCGCTCGCAGAGCGAAGCGGAGTCAAGTCCTTTTCTTAGCATGATTCTAGCGGGTGAAGCCAAAAAACAGCGTAATATTCGCATAAGTACTAATGTTCTTACCGGCAAAACTCTCAAATTCTATCTTAATAATGCCTAAAGACCCGGTTTCAACTCTGAGAGGCAATGCAAGGGGGGAAAATTTATCCTTTAGCCTGCCATGACCGGATCCTCGCGCATTCCCGGATTCCATAAAAAGACGATCAATGAACGCCGTCAGGCGCTGATCGACGGCGCCTGGCTGGATTCAGCCGATGCGCCGATTCTGAACCGGGGCGGGATCGAGCCGGAACTTGCCGACCGGATGATCGAAAATGTCATCGGCCTGTATTCATTGCCCCTGGGAATTGCCACCAATTTTCTGATCAACGGCCGCGAGGTCCTGGTCCCGATGGCGGTGGAAGAGCCTTCAATCGTGGCGGGGGCGTCTTTCATGGCCCGGCTGGTCCGGGAAGGCGGCGGATTTTCCGCCGATGCCGACGAACCGGAAATGATCGGGCAGATTCAAATTCTGGAGTTAACGGATTTACCGGCCGCGGAAAAATCGCTGCTCACCCACAAGGCGGAGCTCCTGGCCGAAGCCGGCGAAGCCGACCCGGTCCTGGTCCGGGCGGGGGGCGGCCCGCGGGATATCGAGGTCCGGAAAATTGATTCCCCGCTCAGCGGTTCCTTCCTCGTCCTGCATCTGATCCTCGACGTGCGGGATGCGATGGGCGCCAATGCGGTCAATACCGCGTGCGAGCGGGTTGCGCCGCTGGTCGAGCGGCTGACCGGAGGAAGAACCCGGCTGCGGATTCTCTCCAACCTGGCGGACCGGCGGCTGGCACGGGCACGCTGCGCGGTACCGCTCAAGACCCTGGCTTTCGAAGGCTGGAGCGGCGAGGCCGTGCGGGATGGAATTCTCGAGGCGTACGCCTTTGCCGCCGCCGATCCGTACCGCGCGGCGACGCACAACAAGGGCATCATGAACGGCGTGGATGCGGTGGTGCTTGCCACCGGCAACGATTGGCGCGCGGTGGAAGCCGGGGCGCACGCATATGCCGCGCGCTCCGGGACGTACACCTCGCTTTCGATATGGGAACAGGACGGCGAGGGCGGGCTGGCGGGATCCCTCGAGCTCCCGATGGCGGCGGGAATTATCGGCGGGGCCACGCGCGTGCACCCGGCCGCCCGCGCCGCGCTCAAAATCCTCGGCGTGCGCACCGCGCGCGAACTGGCCGAGGTGATCGTCTCGGTCGGGCTGGCGCAGAACCTCGCGGCGCTGCGCGCGCTGGCCACCGAAGGCATTCAACACGGACATATGCGCCTGCACGCGCGCCAGGTGGCGATCGCCGCCGGGGCAAGCGGCGAGGCGGTGGACCGGATCGCCGGGCAGTTGGTGGCGGAGAACGCAATCCGCACCGACCGGGCGGAAGAATTGGTCAGGCGGCAGCGGAAGTGAATCGATGATGGAACACACCGGGACCGAGAAAATCCTTCAACCCGCATCGCCGGTCATGCGGCCGGCGCGCGGCGTGGGCATTGCCGGGTACGGCGCCTACGTGCCGCGCTACCGGCTGCCCGGGAAGGAAATTTCGCGGGTCTGGACCGAGGGCAACACCCCGCCGGCCGTGGCGGAAAAATCGGTTCCGGGGCTGGACGAAGACGTCATCACCATGGCGATCGAAGCGGCGCGCAACGCGCTGGCCCGCGCCGGGGCGGACCCGGCCGCTATCGGCGCGGTGTGGGTCGGGTCGGAATCCCATCCGTACGCGGTCAAGCCCTCCTCCACCGTTGTCGCCGAGGCGATCGGCGCCTCTCCGGACCTCCTGGCCGCGGATTGGGAGTTCGCCTGCAAGGCCGGAAGTGAAGCAATCCAGGCCGCGATCGGCATGGTCGGCTCCGGGATGATCCGCTACGCGCTCGCGATCGGCATGGACACCGCCCAGGGACGGCCGGGCGACGCGCTGGAATACACCGCCGGCGCGGGCGGCGGGGCGTTCCTGATCGGGCCGGCGGAAGATTCGCTGGCCGTGATTGAAGCCTCGTATTCGTACGCCACGGATACGCCTGATTTCTGGCGGCGCGATCACGCGCAATATCCTTCCCACGCCCAGCGCTTCACGGGCGAGCCCGCCTACTTCAAGCATGTGACCCGCGCCGCGCGGACGCTGCTGGCGGGCACCGGGGCAACGCCCGCGGATTTCCGCTTCGCGGTATTCCATCAGCCCAATCCGAAATTCCCGCAGCGGGCGGCGGAGCTCCTCGGTTTTACGAAGGAACAAATTCAGGCGGGGTTGCTGGCGCCGCAGATCGGCAACACATAC
>CAZYSF010000119.1:0-3476 GCA_964649635.1 uncultured Anaerolineales bacterium
CATATACCTTCATGAGAAAATTTTTTCCGGTTTTTTTATTTGTTTCCTTTGCGGCCTGTTCGCCCGTTCAGCCCTCCCTGCCGCCCGCCTTTCCCCAGCCCTTTCCCTCACTGGCCTTACCGGCCAAATGGACCGAAACGCTTACGCCGACAATCACCTATACACCCACCGCGACCTTAACCGAGACCCCCGAACGGCTGCCCAACGGGATGGATGCCCATCCGCCATCCGAAGCTGAGTTAAACAATATTAAATCCCTTTGGTCCCTGGTCACATACCGCGAATTGATGACCCCGGGCATGGAGAGTTATACGGTGGTCATCCCGCCCAATTCCGCCTGGATATGGGATTGGCGGTTTTGCGCGGTCAAGGGAAATTTTTCGGATTTCATCACCGCGATCGATATGGAATTCCAGATTGACGTGCATCTCCTCCACGAGGGGACTCATTTGCGCATATTCGACGGTTCCAACAGCGGCGGATGGGTATGCCGGGAATGGTCGACCGTCCTCTCGAACTGGCCGGTGAATGAAGCGGTGGATCTGACCGTCCGATATTCCAGCACGATCGAGGTGGATGACGGGCTGAACGATTATCCGGCGGGGGAATACGTCCAACGCCTCACCGTGATCGCGGAACCCTGACTTCCTCCGCGGCCTTCCGACAAACCGGGCTTCTCAATCAGACGGGTCACCTCAAGATGCCATCCCTGTCCATCCGTTCCGCCGCCTGCGGTTTTCTGATCCTCTGCCTGTGCGCCTGTTCCGCGGGGACGGGCGCTCCATCGGCGGCTTCCGAAACATCCCCCTCCGGCGGATCGACAGGCACGCAGATCCCGCCCGGCGCAACCGTCCCGGATCCGACGGCGACGGCCACCTTCACTCCCGAATCCGCCCTGGAGCCCCTCGAGCGGCCGCTATACCGGATCGAAGCCATCCTCGACACCCGTCTGACCACCGGCGAGAGCGGGGACCTGATGTCGCTCACGGTCCGCGAGCAGGTGACATACACCAACCATTCGGCCTCGCCGATCCCGGAACTCGTGCTGCAGTTCGAGCCCGCGCGCCGCAAGGAATTGTTCGAACTGCAAAGCTTGTCCTCGAACCGCGCCTCCCGATCGGCTCCGGCTTCGATCGAGAACGCCCAGTTGCGGATCCCGCTCGATGCGCCGCTCGCGCCCGGCGAGACCGTCTCGCTGCGGCTGGAATACCGGCGCAACATCGCGCAGGAAAATACGGTGATCGGCTGGAATGATTACCAGATCGTGCTCGGGAACTGGTACGCGTTTTTCCCGCCCTACCGGGATGGGAAAGGCTGGCTGGCGCACGCTCCCGGCAAGGTCGGGGAATACCTCAGCTTCCCCTATGCCGATTTCGACATCCGATTCGACGTTCAAGGCGATTCCACTTATCGGCTGGCTGCCAGCGGGATCGAGCAGGAGGATGAAACGCCGCATCATTTCCTCTTTACCGGGAGATCGTTTGCGCTGGCTCTGACCACCCAGATCCCGTTCACCCGCATGGCCGGCAGCGTGGAGATCATCGGGTACACCCGCCCGCAATACGAGGCGCAGGGTAATTTCATGACCGCCATCGCCGCGCGGTCGGTCGAGATTTTTTCCGAGCGTCTCGGAGCTTATCCCCATTCGCGGCTGACCATCCTTGAATCCGAACTGCCCGACGGGATGGAATATGACGGGCTGGTGTTCCTAAATCCGGATTTGTTCCCGTATTACGCCGGCAACGGGGCGGACTACCTCACCGCCATCACCGCCCATGAAACCGCGCATCAGTGGTGGTACGGCCGGGTGGGGAACGACCAGGCGATCGACCCCTGGCTGGATGAATCCTTCTCCGTGTACAGCGAGTTGTTGTTCTACGAGCGGGCCTATCCGAGCCAGGTGGAGTGGTGGTGGTGGACCAGGGTGAATCGCTATCCCTCCGATCAGTGCGTGGACCATCCCATCTACCAATTCATCCATTTCCGTGATTATGTGGATGCAGTCTATCTGCGCGGCGCGACGATGCTGCATGCATTGCGCCAGCGGATGGGCAGCCGGGCTCATGAGGAAAGCCTGCGCGAACTGCAAACCACCGGCTGGGGTGCCGTCATCACTCCGGCCGACGTCTTCCGGATCTTCCAATCCCACTCCGCCGTCCCGCTCTACGATATCTGGGACACCTACCTTTGCCTGCCGCCGCCTCACGCCTAGGCCCGGATCCGGCGAGTACCGGTCGAATCATATGAAATTATTTCTTCAATCCGCGCTTCCCGTTTCGGGAATCTCCCTCACGGAAACCCAGATCCGCGATTTCGGACGGTTTGAGGAAATCCTTCTGGATTGGAACCGGCGGTTCAATCTGACCGCGATCACCGGGCGCGAGGACATCCGGACCAAGCATTTTCTGGATTCGCTTTCCTGCCTGAAGGCGATGCCCCTGCGTCCGGGGATGCGCGTTATCGATATCGGCACCGGCGCGGGTTTTCCGGGCATTCCGCTCAAGCTCGCCGCGCCGGATATCCGCCTGACACTGGTGGAATCCATCCGCAAGAAGGCGGATTTCTGCCGGCATGCGGTCGCTGAGCTGCAATTGCGGGAGGTGACGGTCCTGAACGCGCGCGCGGAGGATGTCGGGCAGGATCCCGCCCACCGCGAACAATATCATTGGGCGGTCGCCCGCGCCGTGGCCGACTTGTGCGTGCTGGCGGAATACCTGCTGCCGCTGGTGAAGGTCGGCGGATGCGCGCTGGCGCAAAAAGGGGAAAACGGCCCGGCCGAAGCGCATGCCGCGGCGGGCGCCCTGCGGCTCCTGGGGGGGACGGTTGAAAAAATCACGCCGGTCGAGCTTCCGGGCATCGCCGAAGCCCGGTACCTGATCGTCATCCGGAAAACCGCCGCCACGCCTCCGCAGTACCCGCGCCGGGCGGGGATGCCCTCGAAAAAACCCCTGGGCGGCGGAGCTCTCCCTAAAAGCAAGGGGGGAGGAAATCCGGCACCAGAGAATGATTAGCATTGCACCACTAAGACACGAGGGCACATAGGGATTATTTTCGTGTCTTCGTGCCTTTGTGATAAATAATTTGTCGACTGAAAAGAGAAAAGAATTTCACCACCAAGCCGCGAAGACACCAAGAGATCAGATCCATCCCGGTTTCGTTCTTGTCTTTGGGGTAAAAAAAAATATTGTTATCGGGACGACTTCCCTGAGTGAAGGATCCGACAACAGCGGGAGAGATGCTTCGCTACGCTCAGCATGACATTCTTTTTCCGGTTTTTTTCTCCGTATTCTGCCAATAATAATCCTGAAAAATCCTGTCGATTATTTTTCCATCTCCGGTGAATAAGGCTTCAAGGTGCCGCCTTCGACCCACCAGCTTTGCGCGCGGCGCCGGTAGGCGGCCGGCAGCATTTCCGGATCGCTGGCGGTGGTGAACACCTGGTCGGCGCGGGCGAGATCGGCCAGCAGGTCTTCGCG
>CAZYSF010000120.1:0-3040 GCA_964649635.1 uncultured Anaerolineales bacterium
AACGCCGACCCCCACCCGGACCCACACTCCCTCGAAAACGCCGACCGCAAGACCGACGGCGATGGAGGTCGACTGGCCGGTGATTTTTTCCGACTCGTTCACCGACAACCGCAATGGCTGGTTGATAGGCAATTTCCACGACGAATTCGCCAAAGGAACGGTTTCCATATCCGGAGGAAAGTACCAATTTGCCCTCGCAGCGGAACAGGGCGTGTACTACTGGAGCGCCCCGAGTCTGGGCGCGCTGACGGATTTCTTCATCGCCGTGGACGTGCGCAAGACCAGCGGGTACACCGATGCGCATTACGGGTTGATCTTCCGGGTCGGCGATCGCGGGGGGTATTTCTTCACAGTCGATTCCGACGAGAAGCAATATCAGGTCGACCTGGTGCTGGGCGCCGACTGGTCGACCTTGGAGGAACCGTCCGCCTCCGCCAAAATTAATTATGACGGTACGAACCGGATCGCGGTCCTGGCGGAGGGATCCCGCTTTATTTTCTACATAAACGGAGCGGAGGTTTTTTCGGTGGTGGATAGTTCCCTATCCCGGGGGATTGTCGGAGTTGGGATTATGCAATTTACCATCGGCGAAACCGTAAATATCGAATTTGACGATTACGAGGTGAGAGCCCCGGCCGGCTGATTTTACTGACCGCCCGGCGGATCCGCCGGGCGGTTTTTTTATTACGCGCGGGTTGCCACCGGAGTCGCCGTGGCGCAGAATTCCAGCGCCATCCAGCCTTCAAGGCCCGAATCCGTCCGGACCGGAATCCACAGGGTGCCGTCCTTTTCCACCGGCGGTCCGAGCACTTCGACGATATCCCCCTCCTGAAGCGATGCGATTTTCTTTCCATCCAGCCCCGGCCCATCGCGGAGAAAAACGCCCTGCCCGCCCGTGCCGCGCACCACCGCCGGAACGGGCGTGCCGGTGGGCGTCAGGGTCGCGCTTGGTTTCGGCGTATGGCTGGGCAGGGGTGAGATCGTCGCGGTCAGGGTGACGCTGGGGCTGAGGGTGAATGTGGAGCTTGCGGTGGGAAGCAGAATCGGCGAGGGGGTTCCCGCGGCCGGTGCGGTGGCCGGCGCGGCGGCCGGCAAGGTTACCGCCCAAGCCGCCAGAAGAGCTATTCCGATGATGCCGGCGGCGGCGATACCCGCATAGGCGCGGATGTCGCGCTCCGACGGGCGGAATCCGAACGCCAGGTAGGTTCCGATCGAAGCCAGGAGCGAGAGTCCGGTATGGATCGCCCAGGTCAGTCCGGCGGCGGTCGCCGCGCCGCCCGCTCCGGTGGCCGCCAATCCCGCCGCGGCGCAGATCGGGTACAAACCTCCGAAGGCGACGATCAGGCCCGGCATCCAGGCGTCGGCTGCGCCGCGCAGAAATCTCCAGGTCAGCGCGACCGCTGCCAGGATCACCACTGCGGCCGTGAACAAATCCGGCATGGGCGGGTAAGCCCCCCGCGATGGGAGAAACGCGAAGAGGTAGGCGCCCGCCCAGGCGGCGAGGAACGCCAGGATCCACGCCGCTATAAGCGCGGCCAGATTTCGGACGGCGAAGCGGTAGGAGCCGGTCACCAGGCCGAGGGCGGTCCCGGTAAGCGGGCTTGGGAGCGGGGAAAAAGCCAATCCCGCGACCATCAGTACGGGCGACGAAAAGACAAACGAGAGGCCGATCAGAAACGCCGCGAGCAGGGTGTACAGAAAAAAATCCAGGCGCGGAAACGACCGGCTCGCCAGGTCGTCGAGCGCCTGATCCCGCTCGTCCTTGCCGATGAAGGGGAGCATCGAACGGGCGCGCCTTCTTCGAAGCGAAGAGGCCGGCGGAACGGTTTCCTCGGGAATTGGCTGATGCGGATTGGCCACGCTGTCCCTCCCACCGGCGCGCGAGCATCCCGGTCCATGCTCCCTGCGGCACCCTCAAAACGACGTTGGGCACGGACCGGATTCATCGCGAACCGGGAACGACGGTTTTTCCGGCGGTCCGGATCCATCCTCCGCACCCGGCTTCATTATAGCCCAGCATAAGCAGCGCGGCGTATTCCTTCGGCATCGCATATGCGGCGCACGAATTGCTCCATATGGGCCAGGCCCGCGGAAAAATATATTTTGGAAAACCTAATTCGCCTTCCATCCGCGGAATTCATGAGGCTTGCGCCGGCCGCGCGCGTGAGCCCGGAATTACGGCCGGGAATGGGAAAGTAGGCATGGTGTATAATGGCCTCATGGCCGAAAAAACCGCCCGCCCGCAGCGAAAGAGCCGCCTGCGCGGAAGGCTGGTCCTCTTCGGGGGCATTCTCCTCCTCGTCCTGGCCGCCGCCGCCGTGGCTCTGGTCTTCCTCTCCCGGGATGAAGCGCAAACCCGCACCGCGCGCGATATTTTTCTAATCCTGCTGGCGCTGGAATTCATGGTGGTGGGCGTGGCCCTGACGGTGCTGGTCGTCCAGCTCGCGCGCCTGATCCTCCTGGTGGAGATGGAGCTCCGCCCGATGCTCGAGAACGCCAATGACACTCTCGACGCACTGCGCGGGACCACGATGTTCCTCAGTGAAACGCTGGTCGAACCGGTCCTGAAGCTGCAAAGTTCGCTGGCTGGAATCCAGCGCGTGCTGGAAGTGCTGGGGATGTTTCGAAAACCTTTCAAGGGATAATTTCCCACATTCAAACGACCGGAGAAAGGAGCAACAATCATGGCGGATAACGATAATGATCTGGGGTCTTTTGTCGCGGGATTCTTAATCGGCGGCCTGATCGGCGCCGGCGTGGCGCTGCTGCTCGCTCCCCAAAGCGGGGAGGAAACGCGCGAGATGCTCCGCGAGCGCGGGATCGAGCTGAAGAACCGCGCCGAGGAAGCGGCCTCCGAGTTCAGTTCCAAGGCCGGGACGTACATCGAGCAGGGACGCGAACGCGTTGAAGGGGCGGTTGAATCCGCCCGGAGCCGCGTCTCCCGGCGCAAACCCGGCGCCGCGGAAGGCGAAGCTCCCAGCTGATCCCGGCATTCCGGCGCGCCAGCCCGCTGCGCCTGCCCGCGCGCGGCGCGCGGCTT
>CAZYSF010000121.1:0-1863 GCA_964649635.1 uncultured Anaerolineales bacterium
CGTCGCTCGCCGGCGCATTGATCCGGGCTTTGCAGCTTGAATTATTGACTTTGGACGGGCAGGACCCGTCAAAACCGGGTTTAGCCGCAAGTGAGCATGATGCTGCCGGCGTGGAATAACTTCCCTGGCGCCGTCCGGAATGCCATGCGCCGGGCGCGGCCGCGTTTGCGAATATTACTGGGGATCGGAACGCTTCTGATTATTTTATATTTTATTTTGTCCTCCTTCTATTTATATCCGGATATGTATCCAAGAGTTATGTTCAAAAACGATGGGACGGGGGTGGTCATAGAATCCATGGCCGCCGAGCCGGTGCCCGGACACCCGGAGGTCCGGGAAATTCTGCCGGGTGATATTCTGCTGGCGGTCGACGGCATCCCCTTTCGGAAAACAGATCTGCGCCTCTTGATCGGCCCTCCCGCCGAGAGCCACGCGTATGAATTACAGAGGGGCGATTTGCGATATTCGGTGATCATCCCGTCCGGCGACGCGACATCCGTAAATAAAATCAATTTTTTTATTTTGCATTTCATATTGCTGGCGATGTGGACGCTGGGTTTCGCGATACTGATGTTTTCGCCGCCCGAAAACGACCAGGCCTGGCTTACCGGATTGGTATTCCTGGGATATTCCCTGGCCGGAACCGCTTGGTGGGATACGGGAATACCGGGTTCCATTATCGGGTTTACTGCGCTCGCGAACTTCGCCGGTATCGGATTGATGGCGGTTACGGTTTGGGCGGGCTCTCCGGGAGCATTGAAAGGGCGCCGGATATTCAGGATCCTCGAGGCGTTGGCGGTGGTACTGGCGGCGATGGCCTTTGTCGAAGTATTTTTTCTATTTCCCGGATCCAGCTGGGATGCCATTACGGGATACGGCACAATGAAGGGGACGGAATCCGGCGGATTGCTTTGGGATATCGCCACATACATACTTGAAATCACGGCTGTCGGCGCTGTGGCGATCATGGTTGTGCAAAGGATACTGGCGCGCACCCGTAAAGCGCGTCAACAGACGACCATATTAATGATCGCATCCGCCATATCTGTTTTACCCCCGATCCTTGCCTATCATTTGGCGGTCACGAATCCCGATTCGATTCTTTTTGAGTACTGGGGACTTACCATGGTCTCCTTTATAGTCCTTCCGGCCGCCTACGGATATGTAATCCTCCGATACCGGTACCTGAAGCTTGATTTTATGGTCAGCCGGGGGATGTCCATGCTGCTGGCTGCCGCGGCGGTGTCGTTCCTCTATTACATCGGTTCGGAAGCCGTGGAACGGGTCCCCGAATTGGCGCCGCTGCAACCTGTTTTTGGGATGATTATTCTGCTCGCAGGATTCTGGCTGGTGGCCAGAGCGGGCGGTCCTGTCCAGCGGGGTTTGGAGGTTCTCCTCTTCGGCCCATCGCGGCCTCTGCAAACCGCGCTGGAAAAACTTACGGCGAATCTTTCATCGGATCCGCAAATATCGACGCTTCGGGAAGAATTACTGCAAGTCATCCCCAAATTATTGGGAGTGCGGAGGGCAGGGCTCCTGCTATTGGAATCCCAGGATCAAAGCGGGACGCCGGGGGGGCTGGTATCAGAGCTGAATTTTTCAACCGCCGACTTGGACGCGCTTGCAGATCTCCAACTTCGCCAGGTTGCTCCGGAAGCGGCAATTTTCCGGAAGTATCCATGGGCTGAGCTCGCGGCACCGCTGCGGATCGGAAAAAAGGTGATCGGGGTCTATTTACTCGGCGGGAAGGTTCCGGAAGGCGAATTTGCCACGCAGGAGATAACTTTCCTCCGGCAGGCGGCGTCCGCGGCGGCGATCGCGGCGGAAAATGCGCAATTGTTTGAAGCGCTTCAGGAGGTCGCG
>CAZYSF010000122.1:0-2641 GCA_964649635.1 uncultured Anaerolineales bacterium
TCAGGACGTCCTGCTCGAAGGCCAGCGGCACCAGCTCGTAATCCCCGCCTTCCGATAACAGCCGGACCGCGCCGCCGGTTTTCCCGGCGGACCAAAGCCTGTCCTGATAAGCGAAGTACAGCGTTTCCGGCGCGGACAGCACCGCAAAATCCTGCGACGGCGAATAGCCTTCGTCGTCGGACGCCTGCCACACCCGGGTTGCGGTGGACGCATCCCACCGGTCGATGCAGCCGGGATACCCGCCGTGGAAGATGTAGATGGAACGTTCGGCCGCCCGGACCGAAGGATCCGGATCAAACAAGAATATGGAGGAGGCGCTCAGCCCGTACCCGGCCCCGCCGTCGGACCTGGAGCAAACGGGCGAGATCATCTTCTGAACGGATCCGTCGGCGAGGCTGAGCTGCAGCAGGGCGAACCCGCCGTCTTCCTTGTCGATCACCCACAATCCGCCGTCGACGATCGTAAAACCGGAAGTGTATCCGTCCATCCGCCGTTCCCAGGCGGAGGCTCCGGTTTCGGCGTCGAAGGCTTCGATCACATAATCCTGGGTCAGGGCGATCACGCGGTTCCCGTCCACGCTCAGGCATTCATCGCAATACATGAGCTCATCGGAAAGGCCGGCCTGCCAGATTTCGGTTCCGTCCGCATTGCGGTAGGCGTGCAGTTCCCCTTCCTCGGCGGTGAAGAAGCGGCCATCCCCGGGGACGATCGTCCGGACGTCGGAGGATTCCCCGACCTGCTTCCCGCGCCAGACGGTTTTCCCGTCGACCGGATTAACGCGGACGAACAAATACGTTCCGTCGGAAAGATCGTATGCCAGGGCGATGAAGTCCGGCCCTTCGGGCCGGTCGGCCGGCAGCGCGGCGATCGCCCCGGAAAAAATCCACCGCGAGCCGGCGGAAGATCCGCTATCGGCGACGGCCATCACCACCACGAAAGCCGCGATGGCCGCCACCAGGGCGAGGCCGAGCGCAAGAAACGAAAAGACCGCAATCGGGTTGGCGGGCGGGGATCCGGCGCTGGGGCGGGAAGGCTGCGGGACGGCCGGGGCGGATTTTACGGTGGCCGGTTGATCGGCGCGCAGGGGCCGTTCCACAACCGCGTGACAGAATTGACAGCGCGTGGTGATTTCGCCGGGGCCGAACAGCAGCGGCGCGCCGCAGGAAGGGCAGGCGACTCTCTTCACCTGGGGATCGGGCATCGCGAGGCTCCTCTTTCAACCGGCGCGGAGCCGGCGATTTTTATTCCATGCGGAGCGGGATCATTCGCCGAATACCGCGCAGCGCATTCCCACCGATCCGGCGAAGATCCCGCCGTTGAACTGGCGGGGCTTTTCCTTCCCGCTGGCGCCGAGCACGTAGAGGATCGGCAGAAAATGATCGAAGGTCGGATGGGCGAGCTGTGCCGACGGCTCGCGGGTGTAGCGGATCAGCGCATCGTCGTCACGGGTGGCGAGCGCAAATTCCACAAAGCCGTCGAATTCCCGCGCCCAGGCGAACGGTTCGGCATGGAAATCGACCGCCGTCAGATTGTGCACCAGATTGCCGCTGCCGAGGATGAGAATCCCATGGTCGCGCAGGGGCGCCAACTCCCGGCCGATCTGATACTGCCGGGCGGGCGGCAGATAATAATCCAAACTCATCTGCACAACGGGGATGTCTGCCCGCGGATACATCTGCGCCAGGACCGACCACGTGCCGTGATCCAAACCCCATTCATCATCCAATTGCACCCGGGCGGCGGTGACGGTTTTGGCGATCCGCGCGGCGGTTTCCGGAGCGCCGGCGGCGGGATAGCGGTATTTTTTCAGCGGTTCGGGAAACCCGTAAAAATCGTGGATCGTGCGCGGCTGCGCCATCCCCGTGACGGCCGTCCCCTCGGTAAGCCAGTGCGCGGAGATGGAAAGAATGGCCTTTGGTTTGGGCAGCGACGCCCCAAGGCTTTTCCAGTTGCGGGTGAAGGCGTTATCGTCGAGCGCGTTTTCCGGCGAGCCGTGGCCGATGAAGACAACCGGCATGCGCCGGCCGGCGGAAGAGGGATGCATCGCGGTCATGGGAGGCCCCTCCTGTTGGTTGCGGATAATAACACGGCGCGGGGATACGGGGCAAAGGAAACGGACGACTGGAGACGTTGCAAAGAAAAGGATAAAGCACGTCATTGCGAGGAGGCGCGGCCGGATGGACTTCCGGCAGGGCTGACGAAGCAATCTCCCGCGCTTCCGGATTTGTCTATTGCGGGAGATTGCCGCGCCGCTCCCGCTTTGCTCGAAACCGCGGCTCGCAATGACAGACAACCCTGTCCTCTATCGCCGCGCGGGCTCGTCGTGTTTTCCTAAAGGATCTCCTCGATCTTCTTTAACTCCTCGGCCGAGAGGGGCGGCGCTTGCAGCGCGGCGACCGCGTCCTCGATCTGGCTGACTTTGCTTGCGCCGATCAGCGCCGAGGTGACCTCTTTGCGGCGCAGGACCCAGGAGATCGCCATCTGCGAGAGTTTCTGGCCGCGCGCCCGGGCGATCTCGTTCAGCTTGGTCACCTTGGCCATCACTTCGGCGGTGATGGCTTCCGGCCGCAGGAAGATGCTGTGCGCGGCGCGGCTATCGGCGGGGATGGCCTGGAGGTCGGGCAGGAAGTCGTTTTCCGCC
>CAZYSF010000123.1:0-2979 GCA_964649635.1 uncultured Anaerolineales bacterium
GGTTTGAGCTTGGGCGGACCGGATTCGGAATCCCTTATCCATCATCTGAGAGCGTCCAGATGAAGGGTTCCGACCAGGGACCAATTCGGATTCGGCAGCCGGCCGGGCATTGGATTTGCTTTTTTAAACTCCCGTGAAGAATGGATATTACCGCCAGGTCTGCGATTAGGCCGAATTCAAACGGTCCGACCTTATCGGTGCCTCCGCCAATAGGGCGGCATATATCTCCGCCGTTCGCGCCGCCATTTTCCCGACGGGAAATTCCGCCTTCACCCGCGCAATCCCCGCCCGCCCCATCCGTCCCGCGCGCGACGGATCCAACAGCAGCGATAGCAATGCCTCCGCCAACTCCGCCGCGCTTCCGGAGGATACCAATAGGCCGGTTTCCTCCGGCATGACGATTTCCGGCAGCGCGGATACCCGCGCGGCGACGACCGGCTTTCCAAGCGCCATGGCCTCCAGTGCCACCAGGCCGAAACCTTCCCAGCGTGACGGCACCGCAAGCAGCGAAACGTCCGCCATGATATCCGTAATGTCCTGGCGCCATCCGAGGAACATCACCCGCCGCAATCCGAGCGACCGCGCCAGCTCCTCCAGCGCAGGCCGGTCCGGACCGTCGCCGGCCAGCACAAGCCGCGCATCCGGGATCCTCTTTTCCACCCCGGCGAAGGCGCGCAGCAGCACATCGACGCCCTTCTGGCGCGTCAACCGGCCGACGTATCCGACGATCGGTTCCGTCCGCGCGCCGATCTCGCGCCGGAAGCGGCCGGGGCGCCCGGCGCGTGCGCGGGCATCGGCGTCGATCCCGTACAGCACAACTTCGATTTTTCCGGCGTCCGCCTTTTCCACTTCGATCAGGAAGCGACGCACGGCCTGCGAGATCGCGATGATCCTCCCGGCGCGCCGCAGCGAAGGGGCAAACACCAGCCGCAGGGGCAGCCAGCGGCGGAAACGGTCGTCGTTGTGGCGGGAGATCACGAACGCCCGCGCCGGAAACGCGCGCATGGCCATCTCGCCGTAAACCTCTCCGTGCGGAAGATGCGCATGGAGAACATCAAATGGTTCGCGCCGGAGCAGGCCGTCCAATGCGGCGGGCAGGGCCGGGTCGAGGTGCCAGCGGATGGGCAGGATCGTTACCGGAATGCCTTCCGCGGCAAACCGGTCGCGCAAAATCGTCTGCGGCCGCCGCGGATTTTCCAGAATTACCACCGAGGATTCCACCCCGAACGCGCGCAAGCCCGGCAGCAACGCCAGCAAATGGGTTTCCGCGCCGGCGATGCCGGCGGCTTTCAATACATGAAGGCTACGCACGGATCCGGTCCTCCGGAATCGTCCAATTTTTTATGGCAAGGAAATTTCCCTTCTCGTCGAAGGAATCGGCCACCGGAATTAACCCGCCGGCCGATTCGGAAATGAAGAAAACCTGCAATCCGGCGCCGCGCAAAACGGCGACCAAATCCATCGGTTTCCTGCCGCCGGCCGCGAGCGCTTCCGGGTTTACTTCGCAGATGACGGCGATCCGCTGCATCCGGCGCAGCGTGGCCGCCATCCCCTGCAGCGCCTGAATTTCCGCGCCTTCAATATCCACCTTGGCAAGAATGCTGTTAACGGGGATATCCTTCAGGACCGAGTCCAAAGCGTAGGTATCCACCTCGAGGAAATGCGTGCCGCCGATTTTTGTGCGCCCCAGGATCAGGGAGCTCCCGATCGTGCCGTCGCTGACGAGCAGGCGGGCCATCCCGTTCTTGTCGGATACCGCACCCGGGAATAAATTAACGTTCCGGCAGCGGTTGAGCGTCGTATTCCACCGGAAGGCGCGCCGGTTGTACGGATCGGGCTCGAACGCATACACGGCCAGCCCCGGTTTTCCGTAGCGGCTTCCCAGAACGGAATACAATCCGATGTGCGCCCCGGCGTCGATCAGCACGTCGGCCGACGGCAGCAATTCGCGGAACACACGCCGGGCGGCGGATTCGTACGATCCCCCGGCGAATTCCTCCAGGATGCTCCGGTGCCGCAGAAATCCATGCAGGCGCACGCCGTCGATTTTGGCCGTGAGGGGGGGAAATCCGAACAGCTGGAAAACCGCATCCAGCGTGTTACGAGTGAATGCAAGCAGGGGCTGCAAGCCGGCGTTGCGAAGTGCCGCTGCGAACCGGCCAAGGAGGGCAAGTCCTTTCTTGTTCATCCGTTTCCTTCGAAAACACAATATCGATCAAGCAAGGCGCGGTATTTTCCAGCCAGTGCCGTCCAGTCGAATGCCGCCGCGGCTTTCCTTCCATAGCGCCCCAGCTGCAGCCGCCGGCGCGGATCCTCGGCCAACGCAACCAGTCCGGCGGCGAACGCCGCATCATTCGCCGCAGCGATCCCCGCCTTGCCGTCCAACGCCACCTGCATCTCCGCGACGTCGAACCCGATCACCGGCACGCCGCAGACCATGTATTCCAGGACCTTGATGCTGACGCGGCCTTTCAGGTCCACCGTTCGCGGATACACTCCGATATCGAAAGTCGAGACGTGTTCCATTAATTCGGATCGCCTCTTATACCCCAACAACCGGACCCAAGGATTGCGTCCCGCATACTCCTTCACCCTCGCGCTCGGTTCGCCCACCAGCCAGAGGACCAGTCGCGGTTCCTTTCTGCGCGCGCGTTCCATGATGTCGAACAGGCGGTCCACGGAATACATTTGCTGCGCGCCGGGGGGCAGCTCGCCGGAAAAATCGAGGCGCGGCTGGTGATATCCGGCAACAATCTCGCGGGCCGTTTTTTTCCATTCGGCCCGGATGGCGCGCACCCGTTTTTCATCCACCGGGGCGGCGGCCACTCCCTGCGGGACGACGTGCAGTGGATGCCGCACCCCCAACTCCAGGAATTTCGTTTTCACCGCCTCGCTGGTGACCACGACCGCGGCCACGTTCGGGGAATTCAACGCGCGGACCTCCGCCGGTTCGAAGAGCGGATCATCATGATCCACCAC
>CAZYSF010000124.1:0-3331 GCA_964649635.1 uncultured Anaerolineales bacterium
GCCTGCGCCAGCGGATTGAATACGGTTTGAACGACGGGAACGGACCCCTTCGCCCGCCGGACGATTTCTTTCAAACAATTCAATTGGCCCCCCAGAAATCCCTTTTGCGGGTCGAGAATTTTCAACCGTTCCCAATCGGCCGGCTTTTGGATCACATTGTCCGAAAAGACCCGCGTGCCTTCCGTGTTCCCTTCCCAAACGTCCTTGGCGCCCCAGTCCTTCAGGCAGAAGGAGGAAGCGGGTGTGACCTTGATCAGATCCAAGTCGTATTCTTGCTGGAAGGCAACCGATGATTCCGCCAGCGCCTCCGGATCCTGGTCATCGACCGGGAAGTGCCGCCATAAACCGACCGGGACCCTGTCCGGCTGTTCGCCGGCCAGGACGGCGCGCATGCGTTCCGAATGGGAAAGGGTATTCATCGCTGTTACTCCCGTGATTGAAGTTGCATCAGAACTGCCTGCCCGGGAACCGACTGCGCCCAGCCGGCAAGGGAAAGGATTTCCGCGGGAACCGGTTCCTGCGCCCGCAGGAAGATGGGGATCCGGAAGGGGTATGCCCCCGCGATCAGTCCCGGATAATCCGCGGCGGCGCCATCCACGTTCAGGACGCGCACTCCCCCCGTTTCGTGGAACAACATCAAAAAACCGATCGACAGCGGATCGGCGGCGATCGCGGGCGGGAGCGCCTCCGCCGATGGGACGATCACGGCGCCGGCGGTCAGCCGGCTCCCCGCCAGGACGACGCCCTCGAACAGCGCGGCCCACGGGCTCGCCGGCTCATAGGCAAACGCATGGATCTCCCCGGGCGGTCCGCCGACATCCTCCCACCGCCGGATCAATCCTGAAAAGATCGCGCGCGCCTGCGCGGCGGAAATATTTTCCACCGGATTGCCGGGATGCACCACAAATCCAATGCCGGCCCACCCGATCAGGGCCGACCAATCCCCGGCCGGCGGTTCCTGCCATTGAAGGACCGCCGAGACCCCGCCGGCGTCGAGGGCCGCGGGAATATCCTTGTCTGCCATCGTTTCGATGGCGATGGAATCGCCTTGCGGTTGGATTCCGGAGAAGCCGCCCAGCAAGGCTGCGGCCACCGGCGTCAGCGTGTCGGCGACCGCCATCGTGATGCGTGGGATATCCGCCGGTTCCACGGCTTCCCGGCATCCATAAAGCGCGCAGGCGGCGAGCAGCGAAAGACATAATCCGCGCAGGAATTTATCATTTAAAACATCCATGCCGATTGCGCATCCCGCCCATTCGCGGATTATGATTGCCGCATTTGGGCTTCCGGTTGTATTGGCAAACCGGGATTATACAGCGGGATGAAGGGAAGGCGCGGCTGTGCGACTGGATCCGTGATAGATCCACTTGGCTGGCAAGGCGACGGTCTCGAGGATGACGATCTCCGCCCCCGGCCGGACAGCGGCCGCGCAAAGGAATAACCCGAATGCCGAAAGGAGGGTGATGCTCAGCCGGTGCATGACGAAGGATCCGGTACGGGGGTTTCTTTTCGGAATTCCTCCCGCAATTCGGAAAACCTTCCGGTTTGAATAGCCTCCCGGATTTCCACCGTGAGGGTTTCAAGAACGGTGATGTTGTGGATCGAAAGCAGCGTTGCCCCGAGAATCTCTTTGGTCTGCATCAAGTGCCGCAGGTACGCGCGGGAAAAGTGCCGACAGGCATAGCAAGGGCAGGACGGATCCAGCGGCCGCGGATCGCGGGCGAAACCGGCCCCCAGGAGATTTAGCCGGCCGCGGCGAAGCATGGCCGCGTGATGCCGCGCCAGGCGCGTCGGAAGGACGCAATCAAACATGTCCATCCCGCGCGCCACCGCCTCGATGATGTCCGCCGGCGTGCCCACACCCATCAAATACCGGGGCCGGTCCACGGGTAGACCCTGGTCCATCCAGTCCAGAACGGCGTGCATCTCGGGTTTGCTCTCGCCCACCGAAAGCCCGCCGACCGCGTTCCCCGGCAGCCCCAGGCCGGAAATGTATTGCGCCGATTCTTCCCGGAGGTCCTGGAAGATCCCGCCCTGCACAATGCCGAACAACGCCTGGTCGGTCCGCCGGTGAGCCTGGGCCGAACGGGCAGCCCAGGCATGCGTGCGCTCCATTGCCAGCCGGCTGTAGGCCCGGTCATTCGGCGCCGCGCATTCGTCGAGCGCCATGATGATATCGGCCCCCAGGCGTTCCTGGATGGCGACCGCTTTTTCGGGAGTCAGCCGGTGGGTCGAACCGTCGAGGTGGGATTTGAACGTCACCCCGTCCCCGTCCACTTCCCGGATCGAACGCATCGAAAACACCTGGTAACCGCCGGAATCGGTCAGAATCGCACGATCCCAACCCATAAAGGAGTGCAATCCGCCCAGTTCCGCAACGATTTCGTCGCCCGGCCGAAGGTATAAATGATAGGTATTGGCGAGCAGCAGGGACACCCCTGCCTCGCGAAGCTGTTCCGGCGTCGTCGCCTTAACGGTGGCTTGCGTCCCGACCGGCATGAAAACCGGCGTGGCGACTTCTCCATGCGGGGTCTGCAGGATGGCCGAGCGGGCGCGCCCGTCGCGGGCAAGAATCCGGAACCCGAATGAATCCATTCCTACAATCCCCAGAACACTTTTAAACCGATCATGATGATGATCAGCGCGATCAGCGTAAGCGGCCCGCCGACCCGGAAATAATCACGGAAGGAGTATCCACCCGGCCCCATCACCATCACGTTCACCGGATGCCCAAGGGGCGTCAGGAATGCCAGCGAACAACTCAGCGCAATCGCCATTCCGATGGTGCGCGGATCCACGCCGACGGATGCGGCCAGGGTCAAGCCGATCGGGGTAAGGACGATCGACGCCACCTGGCTCCCCAGCAATTGGGTCAACCCCAGCCCGACCAGGATAAGCACAAGCGCCAGAATTTCAGACCCGTACACTGAAAAACCGCCGAGGTAATCCGCGATCGTACCGGCCAAACCGGTCGAACGGATCGCAATCCCGAGCGGCCACATCCCGGCAATCAGGAAAATGGCCTTCCATTCGATCGACCGGTAGGCGTCGTCCATTGTCAGGCAGCCGGCCAGGACCATCAGAATGGCGCCCACCAGGCTGACCTCGGCTACCGGAAGCCAGCCGAAAGCGGCGATCCCCAGCACCATAAACAGGATCGCGGCCGCGCGGCTGGCCTTCCCCGGTTGCAGCACGGCATCCGGGTCCTCTTCGAGCAGGATGAACTCCTTGTCGTCGCGCAGCAGCCGCATCTGCAGCGGGCTGCCCTGCACCAGCAGCGCGTCGCCGAACCGGACGGGCATGTCCGCCAGCCCCTCGCTCAGCGGCTGCC
>CAZYSF010000125.1:0-3631 GCA_964649635.1 uncultured Anaerolineales bacterium
GGTGATATCTCCTTTGTCGATGATTATGGAAAACTCTCCGTCTTTGTTTAAGGAGACGGCGACCACCGCGACCGTCTGCCCGGGCCAGCGGAAAAACAATCCCAGCAGAAAGACGATAAGCGCCTTTCCGGCGACGACCAGCATCGTCAGGGAAGCCACAAGCCCCAAATTCGCCCATAGAAAAACCGGATTTACCAGCATGCCGACGGATACGAAGAAAAGGACCGAGAATGCTTCCCGGAATGCGAACACATCCGCTCCGACCTGGTGGCTGAGGCGGGATTGACTGATTATCGCGCCGGCCACAAAGGCTCCGAGCGCCAGCGATACACCGAACAACTCCGCCGCGCCCATCGCCGTGCCCAGGCTGATGGCCAGCACGGCCAGGATGAACAACTCCCGCGAACGGGTGTGGACAATCCGTTCGAGGACCCACGGAATCAGCCGCACGCCGGCGAAAACAATCACCAGAATAAATGCGGCGGCTTTCACGAGCGTCATCAGCAGGCTTTGGAGGTTGAAGCCGTTCGTCCCCGCGGCCAAGAGCGGCATGAGCACTAAAATGGCCACGGAAAGGATATCTTCCATCACCAGCCAGCCGACCGCCGCCTGGCCGTGCGATGTATTGAGCAGGGAGTTGTCCATCAAACCGCGCAGGAGGACGACCGTGCTGGCGACGGATATAGCCAGTCCGAGGACGATTCCCGCCGGCACGGTCCAGCCCCATAGCTGACTTAATCCGAAACCGATAATGGAGGCGATGGCGGTCTGGAGGAGTGCGCCCGGAATGGCAATGCGGCGGACGCGCCAAAGGTCGGCAAACGAAAAATGCAGCCCGACGCCGAACATTAGGAAGATTACACCTAGTTCGGCCAGCTGGCGGATGGTCCCGACATCGCCGACGAATCCGGGAGTGAACGGCCCGATTGCTATCCCGGCCAGGAGGTACCCGATGATGGTGGGAAGGCCGAGCCGCCGGGCGATCACGCCGCCGATGAACGCCACGGCCAATGCCAGGGTGATGTTGATCAGCAGGGGGACTTCATGCATTCCGATTCTTCCTGGATAGGGAATTGGGTGCCGCTGCAATCCCATTGTAGCCGCCTGCGGCGTACGAAGGCAAATAGAGAAACCGGGACGGTGGAAGGGCAAAGAAAAAAGTAAAAATACCTTTGCGTTCTTTGCGCCTTTGCGGTAAAAGGGTTTTCATGAAAATCACCATCGCCGCGGTCGGCTCGCGCGGAGACGTTCAACCCTACATCGCCCTCGGCGCCGGCCTGCAGCAGGCCGGTCATGAGATCTTCCTGTCCGCGCCGGCCATGTTCCGGGATGTGATCGCGGCCTACGGCGTGAAGCATCTGCCCCTCAGCGTCAATCCGCAGCAGATCATGGAACATCCTTCGATGCAGGCGGCGTCGAAAAGCGGCAATCCCATCCGCCTGATGCGCTCGATGTTCCGCGAGGGCCTGCCGCTGATCCGGATGTACCTGGAAGAGGTGTACGCGAACTGCCGGGAGTGCGATGCGGTGATCCTGACTCAAATTCCTTACGGCGCATTCGACGCCGCCGAGAGAAGGAACATCCCGTTCATCCAAGCCGGGTTGGGCCCGCTGTACCCCACTTCCGCGTTTCCGATGATCGGATTGAACTTTACGAATACGCGGATCGGATTGTTCAACCGGTTCACTTACGGTTTGATGGATCAGGCCTTCTGGCAATTCTTCCGCCCCTTCCAGAATAAATGGCGAAAAGAAAAACTCGGGTTGCCGCCGCTGCCGCTGGGCGGCCCAGCTGCGCAAATTCGCAAAGGCGCGCCAACCGTGCTGGGGTACAGCCCTTCCGTCGTGCCAACTCCAGCCGATTGGCCGTCCGCCGTCCGTGTGACCGGCTATTGGTTCAGTAAACCTCCGCCCGGACGGCAGCCGCCTAACGGATTGGTAGAATTTCTGGATTCGGGCACCGCACCTGTTTACGTCGGTTTCGGCAGCATGCCGGATGCGGAATCCCGCAAGACTACCCAATTGGTGGTGGATGCGCTCCTGATCAGCGGTCAGCGATGCGTTCTAATGAGCGGGTGGAGCCGTTTGGGGGGTGGAGCGCTGCCCGATACGGTTTTTCCGGTGGAGTCTATTCCGCATTCGTGGCTGTTCCCACGCATGGCGGCGGTGGTGCATCATGGGGGCGCGGGCACGACGGCGGCCGGGTTGCGCGCCGGCGTTCCGTCGATCCTCACACCCTACGCAGCGGATCAGTTTTTCTGGGCGCAGCGGGTGGATGCCCTCGGCGCGGGTCCGAAACCGGTCTCGTACCACAAACTGACGGCGGGAAAACTCGCAGAGATGATTCGGAGGGCGGCGACCGATACGGGGATGCGGGAGCGGGCGGCGGCACTCGGTCAAGGCATCGAAACCGAACACGGCGTGGAGAAGGCAGTGGAACTCATCGTGAATTATCTGGAAGGCCGGCCGGCAACCGCCGCGCCGCGCTGAAGCACGGCGCTGATATACAAAGCCCGCTGACGCGGGCTATTTGAGGCGGAGGGGACTGCCCCGAAGGGGCATCGTATCGCCGCGTAGGGATTCATCCCCGCGCGGGAGGACGGATCTATTATTTTTCCTTGTACAAGCGGACAATTGTCTGCGCAATCCGGTCCTGCCTCGTCTCCAGGCGCTTCGCTTTCCCGATCCATTCCACATATTCCCTCTGATGGCTGTACGAGAGGTGGGTGAAGACATCCATTGCGCCGGTATTTTCAATCAAGGCTTTTTTAAAATCCTTTGGGATTGTAACCTCCCGCCTCGCAGTGTCTTCCTCCACGGTGACCTTGATCGTATCGCCGATGGATTTTCCGATCTTGGTCCGAATGGCTTTTTGCACTCCAAGGATGTGGCCTGGGGTGCCCATCCGGACGAGCGAGCCCCGGTACGGTTCGCCGTTGAAGGTGGCCAGGACCTTCACACGCTTTTTGCCGTATTCCTTCTCCACGTCGAAGGGGACGGTGACATAGGCGCCGCCCTTGCCCGCGTCTTCGATCACCGCTGTGAACTCTCTTTTTTGAGTCATCAGCCATTCTCCTTATCAAGGCGCAATAACATTCCAAGTCCCGCTTGGCGACTGCAGGCTGTAATCCAGCACAAACCGGATGAACTCCTGTGTCTGCGTTATTTGTTCCGGGGTGGTTTCAGGATCCGGGTTGTATCTTCCCGACAGCGCCCGGTCGATGAGCGGCGCCCAGCGCCCGTCCAGGCTTTCCTTCGCCCAGTGCACCGCGCTGGTTTTCGAAGCGACCTCCCCCGTGGCGAGGGTGTAGCAAATCCGGCACATCGTCAGCACGGCGTACGCTTGATACCCGGTCCGCTTCAGCGGCGCGGGATCGGCAAGCATCGGCTGCCACCACTTCTCGAGACATGGCCGCATCGCCCGGCGCAGGTCATCCGGTGAAACGGGATCGATCAGCGATTTCGGGTCCGGGCCGAAGAGGGGGATCCCGCGTTCGCGCACGACGTGATAATGGATGATCCAATCCTCCTCGTGGGGAACCAATTTCAAACGCTCCACCTTGCCGCGTTCGAGGTTGGGATGCATTGAAAGGGCCGGATCATAGCGGCGGATGGCGGCCCGCGAAATGTAG
>CAZYSF010000126.1:0-5434 GCA_964649635.1 uncultured Anaerolineales bacterium
GGATAAGGAAGGCAACGTCATCTACCTCGGCGAGCTGGAATGCTCGCTGCAGCGGCGGCACCAGAAGCTGTTCGAGGAAGCGCCCTCGCCGTTCCTCGGCAACGACGAAGCGCTGCGCCGGACGATGGGCGATGTGGCCTGCCGGACCTCGGCCAGCGTCGGCTACGTCAACGCCGGGACGATCGAATTCCTGATCGACAAGGAACGCCACTTCTATTTCCTGGAGATGAACACCCGGCTGCAGGTGGAGCACCCGGCGACCGAAATGATCACCGGGATCGACATCGTCAAGGAGCAGATCCGCATCGCGCGCGGCCGGCCCTTGCGTTACCGCCAGGAAGATGTGAAGATCAACGGCTGGGCGCTCGAGTGCCGGATCAACGCCGAGGATCCGTACAACAAATTCACACCCTCCACCGGAAAAATCCAATCTCTGTTCATGCCGAGCGGGCCGGGCGTGCGCGTCGACACCGGCGTCTACTCCGGCTTCGAAGTGACCCCCTACTACGATTCGCTGATCTCCAAACTGATCGTCTGGGGGGAAACGCGCGCGGAGGCGATCCTGCGGATGCGCCGGGCGCTCGAGGAGTACCGCATTATCGGAGTCAAGACCAACATCCCCTTCCACCAGGCGCTCCTGGATTCGCCGCGCTTCCTGGCGGGCGTGTTCGACACCCGCTTTGTCGAGGAGCGCTTCGCGCTCAACGGCTCGCCCGAAGAGGACAATCCCAATCCGCAGATGGCGGCGATCTTCGCCACGCTGGTGGAACACCAGTCGTCGCAGCGGGCAGCCCAGATCATGGAATCCACCCACACGCCGTCCCGCTCGCCGTGGAAATGGGCCGGACGCGGCGGGAGCGGCGCGCGATGAAATACGCGACGACGATCGGCGGGCGGACCTTCCGGGTGGAGGTGGTGGACGACCATCACATCATCCTCGACGGCGAGCCGTACGAAGTGGATTTCACCGCGATCGGCAGCCAGCCGGTGTATTCGCTGCTCATCAACGGGAAATCGCTCGAAGCCCACGCCGCGCCGCTCGACGACGGCTGGCAGATCCTCCTGCACGGAAGGATGTTCGAAGCGCGCGTCGAGGACGAACAGGCGATCCGGGTCCGGGCGCTGGCGCACACGGCGGCCGACACCCCCGGGGAATACCAGCTGCGCGCGCCGATGCCGGGTCTGGTCGTCGGCATCCCGGTTTCGGCCGGCGCCGCCGTCGCCAAAGGGGAAACCCTGGTGATCCTGGAATCGATGAAAATGCAGAACGAACTCCGCTCCCAGAAGGACGGAGTGGTCCAGGAAATCCGGATCCAACCCGGCCAGACCGTCGAGCAGAACCAGGTGTTGATCGTCGTCGGGTAATTCCCCCGCCCTCACCCTTATCCATTCCGAGGTGGCCGATGAACCGACAGGAAAAACCCGCCGCGCTTGAGCAGGAAGTAAAATTCTTTCTCGAAGATCCGGCCGAGCTGCGGCGCCGTTTGGCGGTCCTGGGCGCCCGCCCCTACCAGCCTCGGATGCACGAAGCCAACATCCGCTTCGATACGGCGGACGGAACCCTGACCCGGGCGCGCAAAGTCCTGCGCCTGCGGAAGGCCGGCCCGGTCATCCTGACGTTCAAGGAACCGGAAGCCGCTACGGCGGATTCGCCCGCCCCGGCCCGGCGTTCGCTCGAAACCGAGATCGTCGTCGACAGCCTGGATAAAACCGCCCACCTGCTGCAATCGCTGGGCTTCCGGCCGATCGTCCGCTATGAAAAATACCGCGAGGTCTTCCATTGGAAATCCGTGCTGCTGATGTTCGACCAGCTCCCATTCGGGGATTTCCTGGAGCTGGAAGGGCCGGACCTTTCGGATCTGCGTCAGACCGCCGGGCAACTCGAGCTCGACTGGCCGCAGGCGCTGCAAACATCCTACATGGGCATTTTCCTGCTTCTGAAGAAAACCTATCATCTGACGTTTCTCGAAGCCACGTTCACCACATTCACAGGCTGGGACCCGAAGAAGACCGCATCCGTCCTGGCCACTCTTCCGCATGAAGGCCAGTATGACCGACAAAACTCCTGAAGCCCGCCGGCGCTGGGAGAAGGACATCCTCCAGCCCGCGCTGAATAAATTCCCGGAACGCAAAGCGGAATTCCAGACCTCCTCCCGGATCCCCCTCGAGCGGGCGTACTTCCCCGCGGATATGACCGCGGAGGAACTGGAGACGATCGGGTTCCCCGGGCAGTACCCCTTTACGCGCGGAGTCCAGCCGACGATGTACCGCGGCCGGCTGTGGACGATGCGCCAGTACGCCGGGTATGCCACGGCCGAAGAATCCAACGCCCGCTACCGGTTTCTCCTTTCGCAGGGCCAGACCGGGCTCTCGGTGGCGTTCGACCTGCCGACCCAGATCGGCTATGATCCGGACCACGAACTGGCGATGGGGGAGACGGGCAAAGTCGGGGTCTCGATCTTCAGCGTGGAGGAGATGGAGCGGCTGTTTGCGGAGATCCCGCTCGAAAAAGTCTCCACCAGCATGACGATCAACGCGCCGGCCGCGGTCCTCCTGGCGATGTACATTGCGGCGGCCAAGCGCCAAGGCGCGGATCCGGCCCGGCTGCGCGGGACGATCCAGAACGACATCCTCAAGGAATACATCGCGCGCGGGACCTACATCTTCCCGCCCCAGCCCTCGATGCGGCTGGTGACCGACATCTTCGCCTGGTGCCGGGATAACCTTCCGGAGTGGAACACGATCTCGATTTCCGGTTACCACATCCGCGAAGCCGGCAGCACCGCGGTTCAGGAAGTGGCCTTCACGCTCGCGAATGCGATCGCCTATGTGGAAGCGGCGCAGCGCGCGGGGATGGCGGTGGACAGCTTCGCGCCCCAGCTGGCATTTTTCTTCAGCGCCCACAACCATTTTCTCGAGGAGGCGGCCAAGTTCCGCGCGGCGCGGCGGCTGTGGGCGCGCATCATGCGCGAGCGGTTCAAAGCTTCGGATCCGCGCTCGCAGATGCTGCGCTTCCACACCCAGACCTGCGGCTCCACCCTGACCGCGCAGCAGCCGGAGAACAACGTGGCGCGCGTGACCGTGCAAGCCCTGGCGGCGGTGCTGGGCGGGACTCAATCGCTGCACACCAACAGCATGGACGAAGCGCTCAGCCTGCCGACGGAAAAAGCTGTCCAGGTGGCGCTGCGCACACAGCAAATTTTGGCGCATGAATCCGGAGCGGCGGACACGGTCGACCCGCTGGCGGGGTCCTACGCGATCGAGGCGCTGACCGATGGGATTGAAAAGAAAGCGGAGGAATACATCCGCCGGATCGACCAGTTCGGCGGGGCGATCGCCGCGATCGAGCGCGGGTTCCCGCAGGCGGAGATCCACGAAGCCGCCTATCGCGCGCAACAGGCGATCGAATCGGGCCAGCAGATCGTCGTCGGCGTAAACGAATTTGCCAGCGGGGAGCCGCCCACGCTCGAGACGCTGCGGGTGGACCCGGCGGTCGAAGAGCGGCAAAAGGAGCGGCTGCAGGCGCTGCGCCAACGGCGCAACGGCACCCGCGCGGCGGAGCTCATCTGCCGGCTGGAAAGCGCCGCCAAGGGCAGCGACAACCTCATGCCGCTATTGCTTACCTGCGTGGAACACGACCTCACGCTTGGGGAAATCTGCGGCGCGCTGCGGACCGCGTGGGGCGAATACCGCCCGGAGGGATAGATGACAGGGATCGAGAAATTAAATCACGTGGCGGTGGTGGTGGCGGATATCGATGCGGCGCTTGCGTTCTGGCGCGACGCGCTCGGATTGGAACTGGCCGGCGTGAAGGATATGCCGGAACAGAAATCCAAAATCGCCTTTCTGCCCCTGGGCGGCTCGGAACTTGAACTCGTCCAGCCGACCGACGCCGAATCCGGGATCGCGAAGAATCTGGCCAAGCGCGGGCCGGGCATGCATCACCTGTGCCTGGAAGTGCGGGACCTGGACGCCACGATCGGGAGGCTCAAGGGGAAGGGGATCCGCCTGACCAGCGAGGCGCCGATGACCGCCGCCGATGGACGGCGGATGATTTTCGTCCACCCGGAAAGCACCGGCGGCGTTCTGCTCGAATTGTACGAAGGCGGGGAGTTCGCGGGAACACCGTAGCGAGTAAACCCAGATCTCACCGCAGAGACGCGGAGGGCGCAAAGAATTCATTATCAATAATTCCTCCTCCGGCCTCTCATCCTTTTACGGATGAAGGGCAAACAGCCCGATCCACCCTCAACCTAATAATCCAATACGATCCGATTGGCTATTCCGTGGAGATAATGGAGGGGAACGGGAGAGGCGGCAGGGGGTCAGCGTTCAGGCGGGAAAGCCGGCCGCGATCATCGTCCGGACTTCACTCAGCCACCTTTCCCGGTCTTCCGGCGTGCTGGTGATAAGGACCCCAAACATTTTTCGATGAACGCGCTGTACGCCGCAAAATTCAAAGATACACGATTTCCAGAGCGTTTCCAGCGGATCTCCGAATACCTCCGCTTCCCGCTTCGCCGGAGTATTCGAGGTATTAAACACAAAGGCCGCGCGGGCTCGTAACAATCCCCGCGGAATACCCTCACCCGCATCCCCCTCCAGGAATTCGTACGCTACGTCAGGCCGTAAAACACGGTCAACCCATCCTTTTAAAATGGCCGGGGGCTGCCCCCACCAATCGGGGTGAACGATTACAATCCCATCGGCTTGCTTGATCTCTTCGCAATGGGATTGCACGCCGGGAGGAAGTTTGGCGTTTTTGGGAGTCTCGCCTGCGGGAAGGACAGGATCGAATCGTTCCGCGTAGAGGTCGTGGAATTGAACGGAATGATCCGCGCCGCGGAGCTCCCGGACGGCTGTCTGGGCGATCGCGTGATTGAAGCTGCCGGGCTCCGGGTGCGCCAGGATTACGGAGATCTGCATGACGGTTATTCCTCGTTCAGCCGGTTATGCCGGGCAGACGGAGACGTTGCCGGGCACGACTTTGAAGATCGGGGTGTTGGTTGATTCTTCCAGGCGGACGGTTTCCATTGCGACGTAAATGCAATCCCCGGAATTCACGCCCCGGCCGGTCCACTTGGTGCTGACCAGGTGGAGGCCCAGGGCTTTATCGGTATCGAAATAAATTTTATAGGTGTTGACCTCCCATTCCGAGAAAGCGACGCTACCCCCGACGCACTTCTCCAGGCCGACATCATCACGGGTGATCTCGAGCGCGTAGGCGCAGTTGGGGGGGAGGTTGGTCGGTCGGAGCGGCGCGGCGGCGGGTTGGGAGACCGGGCAGCGCTTGAGGCTGAAGGGGGTGATCGGCATCACCGGCGACACTCCGTCGCGCGAAAGCTTGCCTTCGGCGTACGCGCACTCTCCGGCTTTCAACCCGATCCGGTCGACCCAGTCGGTTCCCATCATATACACCTGGCCGCGCTCGCCG
>CAZYSF010000127.1:0-5951 GCA_964649635.1 uncultured Anaerolineales bacterium
TCCGGGATCCACATATGGAACGGGACGACGGCGAGTTTGAACCCGATCCCGGCCATCACCATCGCCAACCCGGCCGGCATCAGGACCGGATGCAAACCGCCGGCGGAGGATGCGGCGGGGAGCAGGATCCGGCCGAGCTCCAGAGTCCCGCGTTCGGCGTATATCAGGGCCGCCCCGAACAATAGGAATGCCGAGGAGGCCGCCGCCAGGATGAGGTATTTCACCGCCGCCTCGATCCCGAGCGGCTCGGTGCGCAAGTACGCAATCATCCCGTAGAGCGAGACGGTGAGCAATTCCAGCGAAAGGAACAGCGACGCGAAATGGGTGCTGGCCGGCAGGATGCACCCGCCGAGGGTCGCGGTCAGGAGCAGCAGGTAGAACTCCTCGCGCCGGATGCGCCGGCGCTCGAGGTACCCGTGGGAAAGCCCCGCCGCCGCAAACGCCGCGGCAATAAGCAGCCCGGCGAAGAACAGCGAGAAACCATCCACGTGGATGAGCATAGTGACCGCGCGCGGGCTTTCGGCGGCCGCGCGCGG
Organism: uncultured Anaerolineales bacterium; assembly: GCA_964649635.1. Lineage (GTDB taxonomy): Bacteria > Chloroflexota > Anaerolineae > Anaerolineales > RBG-16-64-43 > JAFGKK01. The sequence continues at coordinate 537 of CAZYSF010000127.1, forward strand.
CAGGCTTGCCAGTGCCAGCGCCAGAGCGGCCATGGTCATGCCCGCGATAAGCCTGTGGTTGCGGACGAACGCAACCGTCAGCAGGATGACCACGGTCGCGGCCGTCAAAATAAGGTACGGCAGGAGCGCCGTAAGATCAGCGGATGTCATGGCCAAATCCCCGGCGCAGGCAGGATCGCCGGCGGATCGTCATCTCCCGGGTGCATGGGTGCCGCCGACGCGGATAAAAACAATTTATCCTGCGGACAAGATTCCGATACGCGGATTTCCGAATTCACCAGCGCGGGACGGACCGCATCGAGCACCGGCTGCGGATATAAACCCAGCCAAAGCAGCCCAAGCGCCTGCGCCCCCAACACCAAAAACTCCCGCGCGTCCAGATCGGCCGCCTTCCCGTCGCCCGCATACTTGCCGGCGAAGACGCGCTGGACCAGCCACAGCGAGTAGACCGTGGCGGCGATGAAACCGAGCGTCGCAAAAACGGCGGCGGGCACGCTGACCTGGAAGGTTCCCAGCAGGACGAGCAGCTCGCCGATGAAGTTGCCGAGTCCCGGAAGGCCGAGCGACGCCAGCGCGAAGAACAGGCCGAAGCCGCCCATGCGCGGCATGACGCTCCACAGCCCGCCCATATTCTTCAGGTCGCGGGTGTGCAGTCGGTCCTGCAGCGCGCCGGCCAGGATGAACAGCGCGCCAGTCGAGAGCCCGTGCGAAATGATGATCACCACCGCCCCCTGCAGCGCGAAGGCGTTGCCGGCGAATGCGCCCAGCAGCACGAACCCCATATGGCTGACGCTGGTGTAGGCGATCATCCGCTTGAGGTCGGTCTGGGCGAAGGCAAGCAGCGCGCCGTAGAGGATTCCCACAACGCCGAGCGCCATCGCCCACGGAGCGACGGCGCGCGCCGAATCCGGAAAGAGCGGAATGAGGAACCGCAGGAACCCGTATGCGCCGGCCTTGAGCACCAGACCCGCCAGGATCACGCTGCCGGCGGTCGGCGCTTCCGCGTGCGCGTCCGGCAGCCAGGTGTGGATCGGCACGACCGGCAGTTTCACGGCGTAGGCCAACCCGAACCCCAGCATCAGCCAGAACGCGGTTTGGGCCGGGATCGCCGTGCCGATGAGCTGCATGTAATCGAAAGTGTATATGCCGGTGGCCTGCCCGTGGATCCAATACAAACCGACCGTGGCCAGGAGCAGGAACAGACCGCCGGCCTGGGTGAAGATGAAGAATTTCAACGCGGCGTAGTGGCGGTTTTCGTGCCCCCAGACGGCGATCAGCAGGTAGAGCGGGATCAGGATCATTTCCCAGAAGAAATAAAAGAGCAGCAGGTCGAGCGAAAGGAAGATCCCGGTCAGCGCGGCCAGGACCCAAAGCACGTTGAAGTGGAAGAAGCCGATCCGCTCCGAAATGCCTTTCCACGAAGCGGCAACGGAAAATGTTCCCAGCGCGGCGGTCAGCAGGCAAAGGACGAGGCTGAGTCCGTCCAGGCCGAAATGAAAAGCGGCGCCGAGCTGGGGAATCCACGGCTGGTTCGCCTCCGCCCACCACCGGCCCGCGGGAACGGCGCCGAAGGGCGCGGAATTCTGCAGCCAGAGCACCACCAGCACGATTGCCTGGACCGCCGGGAAGAAGATCGAGATCCAACGCGAAAGCGCGGGTCTCCACCGGCCGGCCAGCCAGGCCAGGAAAGCGCCCGCCATCAGCCACAGGACGAGAAAGAAAAGTATCATTGCAGCACCGCCATCGCGATCAGAATGATTGCCCCGGCTGCGATCCCCGCCGCATACCAGCGCACATAACCGCTCTGCAGGGCGCCAAGCGCACGTGAGATTCCAGCGTTGAGGTCGGCAATCCACGAGAAGATCCGGTCGAAGAAATCGCCCCGGCTGATCCGCGCCAGCCAGGTATAGGGACGCGTGACGAGCCGGTCGACCAGCCGATCGAAGACGTCGTTTTTATTACGTGCCGCCAGCCGGACATACGGATGAACGATCACGGTTTCATACAGCCAATCGAAACCCCATCCAGCGGACCAGAACCGGTGGATTGCGTTTCCCGCTGGAGTTCGTGCCATCCGGTCGGAGAGCCCCGGGCGGCGCAGAAAAAATACATAGGCGAGCAGCATACCGAACAGCACCGCCGCCGCGGCATCGATCTCCAGAAATACTTCGCTGCCCGGCGCGGCGGCCATGACCGTCAAGGCCGGCAGTGTGGTTGAAAGGAAATCCGAGAAGGCCGGCATATTGCCGAGCGCTTCCGGCAATTCCACGAAACCCGCGCCGATCGAAAAAACCGCTAGTACGAGGAGCGGAATCCGCACACGGATGCCGGGTTGGTTCGGCGGGGAAGACTCTTGGGTTTTGGCAAACGGCGCGCCGAAGAAAACCCGGAAGACCACCCGGAAAATGTAAAGCGAGGTCAGGAACGCCCCGGCCAGGCCGGCCGCCCACAACACCGGTCCGCCGGCGGGCGAGGACCAGACGTCCCACAGAATTTTGTCCTTGCTGTAGAACCCGGCCGTCAGGAGCGGCAGCGCGGACAGCGAGCAAGCGCCGATCAGGAAGGTCCAGAACGTGAGCGGCTGTGTTTTTCTTAATCCGCCCATGCGGAAGATGTCGTGTTCTTCGTCGAGGCTTTGGATGACGACGCCTGCGCCGAGAAACAGCAGCGCCTTAAAGAAGGCATGCGTCCAGAAGTGGAAGATCGCGGCCGACCAGGCGCCCGCGCCGAGCGCCAGGAACATGTATCCGACCTGGCTCATCGTCGAGTAGGCCAGCACGCGTTTGATATCCCGCTGCACCAGCGCGCTCAACCCGGCCAGGAGGAGGGTCGCCGCGCCGATCACGGCCGCCGCCAGCATGACCGCCGGCGCAAGTGAAAACAGCACATGCATCCGCGCGATGAGGTACACGCCGGCCGTCACCATCGTGGCGGCGTGGATCAGCGCGCTGACCGGGGTCGGGCCCGCCATCGCGTCCGGCAGCCACACCTGCAGCGGAAGCTGCGCGGATTTCCCGAGCGCGCCCGCCAGGAGCAGGGCCGCGGCCAGGAGCGCGACGGCGGAGCCCGCCGTCCACTGCGCCGCCGCGCGCGGCATCAGATCCTGGATGTTCCAGGTGCCGAGTTGGACAAAGATCAGGAACATCCCGACCGCGAGCGCCGCGTCGCCGACGCGCGTCACCAGGAACGCTTTGCGCGCGGCGCGCCCGTTGGCTTCCTCGCGGTACCAGAATCCGATCAGGAGGTAACTGCATAATCCCACGCCCTCCCACCCGAGGTACAGCAGCAGCAGGTTATCCGCCAGCACCAGCACGAGCATCGCGGCGACGAACAGATTCATATAGGCGAAGAACCGGTTGTAGCCTTCGTCGCGGGCCATGTGCTCCGCGGAATACAGATGGATCAGGAATCCCACAAACGTCACCACGAAAATCATCGTCAGGGAAAGCGCATCGAGCCGGAAGGCGACGGCCAGGGTCAGCCCGCCGGCGGCCATCCAGTTCCAGACCGTCTGTGTGTATGCCGATCCGGCGGGGGGCGATGCCAGATACTGCGCGCCGATCAGCACGGTCAGGAGCGCCGAAAGCCCCACGGAACCGGCTCCGACGATCGGGGTGACGGCGCGCGGCAGACGAAAGTTGCCAAGCAGGGCCAGGGCGGCGAAGCCGGCCAGCGGGATTGCGGGAACGAGCCATAAAAGCGAAAGCATGCTACCCGCGCATTCCGATTGCGTCGTCGACGCTTAGCGATTTCCGGCTGCGGTGGAAGAGCAAAACCAGCGCCAACCCGATTGACACCTCCGCGGCGGCGACGGCCAGGATGAACAGAAACAGGATTTGCCCGTCCGGCTGGGCCCACCGCGAACCGGCCGTAATGAACGCCACCCCGGCGGCATTGATCATCACTTCCAGCGAAAGCAGGATGAACAGCAGATTACGGCGGACCAGCACGCCGGTCAGCCCAAGCGCGAACAAGATCGCGGCCAGGATCAATCCGTGTTCGACGGGAACCTCCGCCATCAGATGCCTCCTTCCTCTCCGCCGCCCTGCTCCTCCGGCAATCCGCGCCGGCCGAGATGGTTGGCGGCAACCAGCGCCGCCAGAAGCAGCATGGAAGCCAGCTCGACGCCGAGCATATACGGCCCGAGCAATGCGCTCCCCACCTGCACCGGAATTACCTCGCTTCCTCCGGCCGATCCGGTGCCGTTCCGGGAGACGAGATAGATCAATTCAGCCGCCAGGACGGCGGTCAGGATCGAGGGGCCGATCCAGATCCGCCAATTTCCTAAAATCGGCTCCCCCTTCCCGGATCCGCTTCCCGGGTTCAACATCATGATCACAAACACAAACAGCACCATGATGGCGCCGGCGTAGACGATCGCCTCGAGCGCCGCCGCCAGCGGCGCGCCGAGCGTAAAAAAGACCAGCGAAACCGCCAGCAGCGAAACGACCAGGTAGAGAAGCGCGTGGACCGCGTTGCGGCGGGTGATCGCCATCGCCGTCGTCAGGACCGCCACCGCCCCGGAAACATAAAACGCCGCATTCATTCCGCTTCTCCTCCTGACCCCATCAGGGCATCAGCCCGTGCACGTCGACGGGAGGCGCTTCGTTTCTCGCTTCGCCCTTGCCTTTCCCGCCGATCGCCACGCCCGCCTCGCGGTAAAAATCATAGTCGGGATATTTTCCCGGGCCGCTGATGAGCAGGTGCTCCTTCTCGTACACCAGGTTCTGGCGCACGTACTCGCCCATTTCAAAATCCGGCGTGAGCTGGATGGCGTAGGTCGGGCAGGCTTCCTCGCAGAACCCGCAGAAGATGCAGCGCGAGAAATTGATCCGGAAGAATTCCGGGTAGCGCCGGCCGTTTCCGTCCTCCGCCGCCTGCAGCGCGATGCATTCCACCGGGCAGACCGCCGAACACAGGTAGCACGCCACGCAGCGCTCCGCCCCGTCCGGGCCCCGCGTCAGCACGATCCGGCCGCGGTAGCGCGGCGGCATGTAAGGCTTCACCTCCGGGTACTGCACCGTCACCCGGCGCCGGAAGGTGTGGGTGAGCATGATCCACAGGCCCTTGAGGATACTCAGCACGTTCCGCTCCTCATCCAATCCACAACAGGAGCCCGCCGGTGACGAGCAAATTCAGCAGGCTCAACGGCAGCAGCAGTTTCCACCCGAGCGCCATCAGCTGGTCGTAGCGCGGGCGCGGCAGGGTGGCGCGCATGAGGATGAACAGCGCGATGAACGCAAAGGTCTTGAGCAGGAACCACACCACCGGCGGAAGCAGCGGCCCCTGCCATCCGCCGAAGAACAGGACCGCGATCATCGCCGAGATCAGGGTGATCGAAAGGTATTCGCCGACCAGGAACATCCCGAATTTCATGCCGGAATATTCCGAGTGGTAGCCGGCCACCAGTTCGCT
>CAZYSF010000128.1:0-3642 GCA_964649635.1 uncultured Anaerolineales bacterium
CTGGTGGAACGCCGGGCCGACGTCTCCTTCGGCGTCTCCAAGGCCAATTCGGGCATCATCCACGCCGGCTTTCACCACAACCCCGACACCCTCAAAGCGCGCCTCGAGCTGCGCGGCAACCGCATGTTCGACCGGTTGAAGGCGGAGCTGGGTTTCCCATTCCAACGGGTCGGTATCCTCGTCGCCGCTTTTTCGGTCGAGGAGCTGAAAACCGTCGAAGGCCTGTACGCGAAGGGCGCGGCCAACGGCGCGCCCGGGATCGAGATCGTCGGCCGGGAGCGGATCCTCGCGCTTGAACCCAAGCTCAACGGCGACGCCGTCGGCGGGCTGTGGGCGCCTACGGGGGGGATCATCGAGCCGTACGGATTCGTCTTCGCGCTGGTGGAAAACGCCGCCGCCAATGGGACGGAACTTTTCACCGACTGGCCGCTGGCTTCCGCGAAACGGACCCGGGACCATTGGCGACTCATCTCCGAAGGCGGGGAAGTTCTGGAAGCACGCCGCGTGGTCAACGCCGCGGGATTGTACGCCGACGACGTTTCCGCCGCGTTCGACGCCGAGGAGTTCCGCATCATCCCGCGCAAAGGCGAGGAATTCCTGCTCGACCGCAACGCCGCGGCCTTCCCGGCGCACGTGATCTTCCCCGTCCCCACGAAGAACTCCAAGGGCGTGCTCGTGATCCCGACCGTGGAAGGCACGATGATGGTTGGCCCGACGGCCGAGGACATCCGCGAGAAGGAGGATACCGGCACCACGCCCGAAAATTTGGACCGGGTCTTTGCGATGGCGGCCCGCATGATCCCCTCCATTTCCAAGCGCGACATCATCACCTCCTTTGCCGGATTGCGCGCGACGCTGCCCGGCGATGATTTTTACATCGACCTCTCGCAAAAAGCACCCGGCTTGGTGCAGGCGGCCGGCATCCAATCGCCCGGGCTGACCGCCGCTCCCGCGATCGCCGAATACGTGCGCGATCTGCTGATTCAGGACGGACTCGAGCTGGCCGAAAAAGAGGATTTCGTCGCGACGATCGAACGCGGCCCGCGGGTGTGCGGGATGGATCCGGCTGCGCTGGATGAACTCGCGAAGCGGGAAAAAACGTACGCGCACATCGTCTGCCGCTGTGAAACCGTTTCGGAGGCGGAGGTGGTCGAGGCGATCCGCAAGGGGCATACCACGCTGGACGGGATCAAGTTCTACACCCGGGCCGGGATGGGCCGCTGCCAGGGCGGGTTCTGCACCTATCGGATCCTGGCGATCATCGCGCGCGAGACGGGGATGCCTGTCGACCGGATCACCAAGCGCGGCAGCGGCAGCCCGGTCGTCCTCGGCCGGATCGGCGATGCCCGACCGGATGCGGCACGCGGGGGCGCGCGACCCGCGGGCCGCGAAGGCGATTCCTGATGCTGGAAAAATCCTACGACGCGGTGGTGATCGGTTGCGGGGCGGCGGGCATGGCGGCCGCGCTGGCCGTGCACGAGGGCGGCCGGTCCGTCGCGATCGTCGAACGCGAGGATTTCCTGGGCGGAATCCTGATGCAGTGCATCCACAACGGTTTCGGCATTCACGAATTCGGCGCCGACCTGACCGGACCGGAATTCGCCGAGCGGCTGCTGTCCAAAATCCTTGCGGCGGGGATCGACATCTACCCGGATACCTCCGTGATGGACATTTCCGGCGGCAAGGATGCGCGCGTGGTGACGGCCTGCGGCGCAGCCCACGGCGTCATCCGGCTTGCCTGCCGGGCGGTCGTGCTGGCGATGGGCTGCCGGGAGCGCAACCGCGGGAATGTCGCGATCGCCGGTTCGCGTCCGGCGGGCGTGTTCACCGCAGGCCTCGCGCAGCGGCTGATGAACCTCGACGGCTGGCTGCCGGGCCGGCGGGTGGTGGTGATCGGCTCGGGCGACATCGGCCTGATCATGGCGCGCCGCCTGACCCTCGTCGGTGCAGAGGTGCCGGCCGTCGTCGAGATCATGCCCTACCCATCCGGCCTCGCGCGCAACATCTCCCAGTGCCTGAACGATTTTTCGATCCCGCTCCACCTCTCGCACATCGTCTCGCGGATCATCGGGCAGGATCGGGTCGAAGGGGTGACGGTGACCCCGCTCGTCGACGGCGCGCCGGATTATGCCCGCAGTTTTCATCTGAGCTGCGACACGGTCCTGCTTTCGGTGGGGCTCATCCCGGAGAACGAACTCTCCCGCAAGGCCGGGGTTCCGCTGAACGACGATACCGGCGGGCCGCGGGTGGACGCCGACCTGATGAGCGCGGCGCCCGGGATCTTCGCCTGCGGCAACGTGCTCCACGTGCACGACCTGGTGGATTTCGTCGTCGACGAAGGCCGGCGCTGCGGCCGGGCCGTGGTCCGCTATCTTTCCGGGGAAAGTGTCCGCCAATTCCGCCTTGCGGCCGGCGCCAACCTGCGCTCCGTCGTCCCGAGTTTTTATGCCCCGGACCGGGAGAATATCATTTTTATGCGGCCGATGATCGTGAAGAACGACGCGGTGCTTTCGCTGCGGATCGACGGAACCGAATTTAAAAGGAAGAAGCTCATGCATATTCAGCCGTCGGAAATGATCCGCCTCGTGATCAAGCCGGCCGAATTCCCGGCCCTGGAAGACGGACGGCAAAACGTCCTGGAGGCGGCGATCGAATGAACACGGTGTCATTGCGAGGAGCGAAGCGACCCCGGCCTACCCCAACCGGGGCAGGCGAAGCAATCTCCCCTTTATGAGGAATAAGGAGATTGCTTCGCTCCCTTCGGTCGCTCGCAATGACAGACCAAGCAAAGGATTATGAAAATGCCCGAGTTCGTATGCATCGCCTGCCCGATCGGCTGCATGCTGACCGTGACCGTCCAGGCGGACGGGGAAGTCGTCGTCACCGGGAACCGCTGCCCGAAGGGCGCGGTCTACGCCCGGGAGGAGATGCTTTCCCCGAAACGCGTCGTCACGGCCGTCGTCCGCACCGACTCGGAAGCATTCCCCTGCATCCCCGTGCGGACGGACAAATCGCTGCCGCGCGAACTCATCACAGGCCTGATCGAAGACCTGGCGCGCCTGTCGGTCCACCTTCCGGCCGCGCTCGGGACCGTCTTGATCGAAAACTATAAGGGCAGCGGCGTAAACGTGATCCTCACCCGCACCCTGCCGCCCGTGATAAACGTTACCGATTAAAGGAAGAGATTTTTTAAGGGGCTCCGTCCAGCAACGGAGGGGATGCGCACCCGGCCTGGGCCCGGGACGATTCCTCCCCATGATCCAGGTACTTTAATCCGGAACCGGTATTGAATAAAACGATCCGCTCATCGGGGTGGACCCATTTTCTGCGGACCAATTCCTCCAGGGCGGCCAATGTGGCGGCTCCTTCCGGCGCGGAAAAAATTCCTTCATTTTCGCATAGTTCGTGCTGGGCTTTGGTAATCGATTCGTCGCTGACCGCGATCGCCGTTCCCCCGCTCTCCCTTAGATCCTTCAAAATCAACTGATCCGCAAAGCTCTTCGGGACGCGCAGGCCGGAGGCCAGGGTATGGGCATGGACCCAGTAATCGCAGAACGCGGCTCCCGATTCGAATGCCTTGACGACCGGCGCGCAGCCCGACGCCTGGACGGCGACCATGCGCGGCTTCTTCGGATTTTTCAG
>CAZYSF010000129.1:0-13578 GCA_964649635.1 uncultured Anaerolineales bacterium
AAGAAAGCCAAAGCCGCCCGGTAGAAGTCGTTCGCGTAATAAAAAAGGAGAAGGCACTCGCCTTCTCCTTTTTTTTACCTGTCCAAACCCCTCTCCCCCTTCCCCGTAAGGGGAAGGGGGAGAGGGGTTTGGACAGGTAAAAAAAAAAGGAGAAGGCGAGTGCCTTCTCCTTTTTTATTACGCGAACGACTTCTACCGGGCGGCTTTGGCTTTCTTAACCGCTTTTTCCACAAAAGTTGTCGCTGCCTTGACCTGGCGGTTGCTCTGCGCAATCGCCCAGATGGTGGCGCCCAGCAGCGCGGCGACCACGGCCAGGACGATGAAGTTCACTCCGCCCTCGGCCGGGAACAGCTGGTACTTGACGATGACGGGGGCCGCCAGCAGGCTGACCAGGTTGGCAACCTTGATCATCGGGTTGAGCGCCGGGCCGGCGGTATCCTTGAGCGGATCGCCGACGGTATCGCCCACCACAGCGGCCTTGTGGCGTTCGGAACCCTTGCCGGTATTCGCCTTCAGGTCGCGCGGTTCATCCTCGATCGATTTCTTGGCATTGTCCCAGGCGCCGCCGGCATTCGACATGAACACGGCCAGCAGCTGACCGGAGAGGATGATGCCGGCCAGGAAGCCGCCGAGGGCCTCGACCTGCAGGACCAACCCGATCACCAGCGGCATCAGGACGGCGATCGTCGCCAGCGGGATCAGTTCCTTCTGCGCCGAAGCGGTGGAAATGCTCACCACGCGGGCGTAATCCGGCGTCACTTTCCCGGTCATGATCCCGGGGATCTTGAACTGGCGGCGGACTTCCTCGACGATCAGAGCCGCCGCGCGGCTGACGGCGCGGATGGAGAACGAGCTGAACAGCCACGGCAGCGCGCCGCCGATCAGCAGACCGATGAACACCTTGGTATCGGAAACGCGGATTGATTCCATCACCGTCTGGCCGAGCTGGGCCTGCACGCGGCCCACATCCGTGATGTAAGAGCCAAACAGGCTGACCGCGGCGATCACGGCCGAGGCGATGGCGACGCCCTTGGTGATGGCCTTGGTGGTGTTGCCGACCGCATCGAGATCCGCCATGATCTGGCGGGCTTCCTTGGTTTTGGCGTCTTTCATGTCATGCCAGGCCATTTCACCGATGCCGTTGGCATTGTCGGAGATCGGGCCGTAGGAGTCCATCGCCACGTTGTTGCCGGTGTGGGAGAGCATGCCGATGCCGACCATCGCGACGGCGTAGAGCACATAGGTGGCATTGCCCTCGCCGGTGTACAGCAGCAACCCGATCATGAACGCGATCGCGATCACAAACAGTGCCCACACGCTCGATTCCATGCCGACCGAAAGACCGGTGAGAATGGTGGTGGCAGGCCCGGTGTTGGTGGCCTTCTTGATCTCCTGCACCGGCGCTTTTTTGGTGGAAGTGAAGTAGGAGGTCAGCGGATTGAACGCCACCGCCAACCCGACGCCGACCGCGGTCAGAACGGCCAGGCGGTAATCCTGCGCGTACGTCAGCGCCAGGATGAAGGAAATCGTGACCGTGAAGACGCTCGAGACTTCATACGAGCGGAACATCGCTTCCTCGGCGTCGTGCGCGCGGAGGAATTTGATCGGGAATTTCTCCCAGATCGGAACCGTAAAAGTTCCCAGGATGGAACTGATCACGCCCACCGCGCGGATGATCAGCGGGTAGACGATCCACTTAAGTTCGCCGGTCAGGGCGACCAGGGCCAAGCCGAGGATCAAGCCGGAGACAATCGTAGTCTCGTAGCTTTCGAAGATATCGGCGGCCATACCGGCGCAATCACCGACATTGTCGCCGACCAGGTCGGCGATCACAGCGGCGTTGCGGGGATCATCCTCGGGGATGTCCTTCTCGACCTTGCCGACCAGGTCCGCGCCGACATCGGCGGCCTTGGTGTAGATGCCGCCGCCGACGCGCATGAAGAGCGCCAGCAGGGTGCCGCCGAAGCCGAAGCCGAGCAGGGCATCCGGCGCGGCGCGTCCGAAGACGATGAAGATCACCGTGCCGCCCAGCAGGCCGAGGCCGTCGGTGAGCATGCCGGTGATCGTCCCGGCGTAGTAGGCGATCGAGAGCGCCTCATTGAAGCCGCGCCGGGAGGCGGAAGCGACGCGGATATTGGCCTGAACGGCCATCCGCATGCCCCACTGCCCGACGATCAGCGAAAAGAAAGCGCCGAGGATGAAGGCGATCGTGCGCCCGAGGGCGATGATCAGGGTGATGCCCTGCTCGCCGAAGGCCGCAAACTCCAGCCTCGCTTCCGCGCTGGGTTCGACGACGTAGACGCTGAAGAACATCACGATCGTCAGGATGCCGATCAGCGGCAGGATCGTCTTCAGCTGCCGGCTGAGGTAGGCATCCGCCCCGGTGCGGATGGCATTCCAGATTTCCTGCATCTTCGCGGTGCCTTTATCCTTCTTCAGCACCACGCCGCGCAGCCAGGCGGCGTACGCCAGGCTGATGAACGCAGCCCCCAGCACGCACAGTATTGCGATTTGTTCGAAATCGTTCAGGCCGTGCCGACTTCCCATCAAGAAAATATCCATGCAGTCCTCCATGGAGAATGAAGATCAGTACACACGATAAGCCGCGCCTGGGGCGCGGCATGGTCGCTGAGGTTTCCTCTTCTTAACACTGCGGGGAGCGGCGGGGTGCGTGCACGCCTGCCGGAACAACCCACGAATTTTAGTTGGGGCCTTCCAGCTTGTCAAGCGCGGGGACGCCGCGCCTCCGGCGGGCGATTCCGGCGCGGCGCCGGTGATTTTTCAGCTAAAGGTTTGATGAGAAGGCATGGGTTATCCTTGATTTGACCGGAAAAACAAGTATAAATAGTCAGTAACATCCCCCCGATCAACACCTTCGGGAACATCTCCATACTTTTTTTCGAGGACAGGATGATTCAAGTCACCAACCTGACCAAGTGGTACGGCCTGCGAAAGGCCATTGACGGTTTAAACTTCCACGCCAAGAAGGGGGAAATCGTCGGCTTCCTGGGGCCGAACGGCGCCGGGAAGACCACCACGATGCGGATCCTGACGGCCTATATGCCGCCGAGTGAAGGACGCGCGATCGTGGCGGGATACGACGTTGTGGAAGAATCCCTGGAAGTCCGCCGGCGGGTGGGCTACCTCCCGGAGACCGTCCCGCTCTACGCGGACATGACGGTTCTGGACTACCTCGATTTTATGGCTGCGATGCGCCATCTGCCGAACGCCGACCAGTGCGTCGACGAAGCCATCCAGCGGGTCAACCTCGAGGACCGGGTCGAATCCTACATCGGCAACCTCTCCAAAGGCATGCGCCAGCGCGTCGGTCTGGCGCAGGCCGTGCTTCACAAGCCGGAAGTGCTGATCCTCGACGAACCGACGATCGGCCTGGATCCGGCGCAGGTGGTCGAGATCCGCGCCTTCATCCGCGAATTGGGCGCCGATCACAGCGTCCTGCTTTCCACCCACATCCTCTCCGAAGCCCAGCAGATCTGCAACCGCGTCCTGATCATCAACAAGGGACACATCGTCGCCGAGGACCGGCCCGAGAACCTGCAGGCCCGCTTGGCCGGCGCCGAACGCATCACGGTTGAGCTGGCGGGCGACACCGAAGGCGCGGAGAACACCATCGCCAGCGTCAAGGGAGTCCTGACCGTCGAGCCGATGGGCAACGGCGTATTCGAAGTCGAAATCACACCCGGCAAAGAGATCCGCCCGGCGATCGTGCGGGCGCTCACCCGGGCCGGGCAGGATGTCGTCGAGGTGCACAGCCAGGGCGTGGACCTGGAACAGATCTTCCTGGAACTGACCCGCTCGGACGACAAATCCAAGGGAAAGCGCACTTCCCGGCAGCAGAAGGAGTAAGGATCCATGCGCAATATCGGGATTATCGCCTGGAAAGAATTCAGACAGTATTTCGGATCGCCGATCGCCTACTTCCTGGCCATCGTGATCTTCCTGTTCCTGGGCATCGTCTTCGCCCTCGACCTGGTCCAGACCATGAGCAACACGTACTCAGCCCAGGTGCTGGAAGGCACCATCGTCCTCGGCCCGCTGCTCACGCTGGTGCTGTTCGCCACCCCCGCGATCACCATGCGGCTGCTGGCGGAGGAAAACGGAGCGGGCACGCTCGAACTTCTGCTGACGGCGCCGGTCCGCGACGCGGAACTCGTCATCGGCAAATGGCTGGGGGCCGCCCTGTTCGCGGCGGTCATTCTGGCCCTGACCTGGATCTACCCGATCTTCCTGCAGGCCATCACCAAACCGAACGGGATCGACCAGGGGCCGCTGGTCAGCGCCTACATCGTCCTGTTCCTGCTGGTCGGGGCGCTGCTGGCGGTGGGCGTCGGGATTTCCTCGCTGTTTTCGAACGCGACGGCGGCCTTCTTCGCCTCGCTGGTGGTGAGCCTCGCCCTGTGGGTTTCCGGCCTGGCCACCAGCACACTGAGCTACATGGGCAGCATGGGCGGCTCGTCGCTGTGGGGAACGGTCCTGCAATACATGGATTTCACCTCCCACTTCTACAACACCGCTTATGCCGGCCGCCTGGACCTGACCGACATCATTTATTACGTCAGCATCATCGTCCTATCACTGTTCTTCGCCACCCGCGTGATCGAATCCAAGCGGTGGCGGTAAGCCGGAGGGAAACCGTCCCATGTCGTTTCAGAAAATGAAGGACAACGCTCAAGAATTCAACTGGGGATCGATCGCGCCCTGGGCCCTCGGCATCGGCGTCGTCTGCCTGGCGGGCGCGCTGGTGGCGTATCTGATCCGCGGCGCCGCCGATGTGTACACCTACGTCCCGCTGCTCCTGGGAGTCGTGGGGATCCTCTCCTTCGCCTTCCTGGACCCCGACCGGGTGCAGTCATGGCTGGGGAGCCGCCAGGCGAAATACGGCACCAATCTCCTCATCACCAGCCTGGCGCTGGTGGCGATCGTCATCGTCGTCAACTACATCATCTACCAGGCGTCGACCCAGACGAAGCTGTGGGTCGATCTGACCGAGAGCAAATCGAACTCGCTTTCCGATGAAACGATCCGCACCCTGCACACGCTCACCGAGCCGATTAAAATCCGGGCCTGGTTCGGCCCGGAAAGCACCGCCTGGGACGGCGCCAAGGCGCTGATGGACAAATACGAAGCGGAATCCCGCGGGCTGTTCACTTACGAGAAGCTTGATCCGGACGCCAACCCCGTCCTGGCCAAGGAAGACGGCGTTTCCCGCGACGGCACCATGGTCCTGACCCTGGGCGAGCAAAAGCAGCTGGTAACCAATCCGGCGGAAAGTGAAATCACCACCGCGATCCTCAAGCTGATGAACCCCGGCGAGCATCTGGTGTACTTCCTGAGCGGGCACGGCGAGGCCACCATCGACGGAAGCGACAACACCGACATCAGCACACTGGTGGGAACGTTGCGGGGAAAGAACTACACGGTCGACACACTGAACCTGACCCAGGAAAAGAAGGTCCCGGAAGCGACGTCGGTCCTGGTCATCGCCGGCCCGGAAACGCCGCTCCTGGATTTCGAACTCACGGCGATCCAGGACTACCTGAAGGAAGGCGGCGCGCTCATCCTGCTGCAGAACCCGTACGCGGTGACGCAGATGGACCCGAATGCGGACATTCTCGCGGCCTACCTGAAGAAGGATTGGGGCATCACGCTCCGCAACGACATCATCATCGACCTGGTCAACCGCTACATTCTCAACCCGTTCGCGTCGACCTACCCGTCGGGCAGCCCGATCACCGAGCGGATCCCGTCCAGCATGATCTCGGTCTTTCCGACCGCGATGAGCCTTGAGCTCGCCGCGCCGGAAGGCCAGGCGTGGACTCCGATCGCTTTCATCCAGATCGAAGCCGCCAAGGACCAGGTCTGGGGCGAAACGGACCTGGCGTCGGTCGGGCTGATCTCCTTCCTGTCGGAAGCCAAGACCGCCTCCTTCGACAAGGAGAAGGACAACCTCTCGCCGCTCAATGTCGGAGTCTCGGCCGAGGACCCGACCACTTCCTCGCGCGTGGTCGTATTCGGCGACGAGGACTTTGCCGAAAATCAGATCATCAACCAGGGCGCCGGCGCCAACAGCGACCTGATCGTGAACGCCGTCGACTGGGCGACCCAGCAGGAAAACCTGATCAGCCTGACGCCGAAAGACAGCACCTACCGCTTCATCTCCCTCCCGCAGGACGCCTGGGTGATGAACGCGATCGTGCTGACCTCGGCCTGCCTGCTCCCGGGGAGCTTCCTCCTGCTGTACGGGATCGTCTGGTACAACCGCCGCAAGCACCGGTAAACACACACGTCACCCCGGTGTGTTCTTGGCCGGGGCCAATTCCGAAAATAAAGAGAAGCCCATGGATAGAAGAATTACGTACGGATTGTTGGTCGCGCTTGTCGTTCTGATCGCCCTGGCCGGGCTGCTGGATTCCAACATCCTTCAGCCCGCGCCCACCGAAGCCGGATCGGTCACGCCCACCCTCGCACCCCTGTGGTCGGTGGACGGGGCCAGCATCAACCTGATCCGGATCGAGGACCTCAAGAACGGCACGCACGTGGAAGTTCAGAAGAACGCGGCGGGAACCTGGCTGGTAATGGATATCCCGTCGGTGGAAGCGGATCAGGCCAAGGTGACCTCGGCCCTGACCTCGCTGGCCAAAATGCAGATCTACCGGGATTACGGTGAAAACCTGGATCCCAAGGAATACAACCTCGACAAGCCTTTGTACAAGCTGACGATTAAAACCGCGGAAGCGAAGACTTACGTCCTGGAAATCGGCGCCCCGACTCCCACCGGAACAGGGTATTACGTCCGCCTGGAGGGCGCCAAGAACATCGTCGGCGTGCGCAGTTCGTTCCTGTCGCCGATCATTGATTTCCTGACCAACAAGCCGCTGCCGGCCACCGCGACGCCGACCTTTACGATCACGCCGACCTTCACCCTGACGCCAACCATCACGCCGACCTTCACCCTGACGCCGACCATAACCAACACCCCGAGCGTGACGCCGACGGAAACCCCCATCCCGAGCGTGACTCTGACCTCGAATCCCTGAAAAAGCGACCTGATCCCCGCACCACCCCGCCAGTCCATCTCAAGGTTGAAAAAAGAGATGGACTGGCGGTTTTTTCGAAAAAACCTTAATTTTGGGGAAGAATCAGGCCCGGCTATTGCACCTCATATTTTTCCGATGTATGCTGGTGGAGTATGGTTACCAAAGGAAAGAAAGCGGGAAATCCGCGCGAATCAAGCAAGAAATCCAAGATTACAATCCGTAAACCGCCGATCCGAACCCATCCGCTGAAAACCAGCGGCGGCAAGGCATCCCCGGTACGGAAGGCTTTGGCGCGCCAGGAAGCCGCCTCGATCCTCGGGAAACGGCTCGCCAGCGCGGCGGCGGACAAGGCCAGCGGGAAAAATCCCGCCGCCACCGCCGTGCCCGTCATCCCGCTCGACGATCTTCTCCCCATCGACGAAGAGCATCCCTCGATCGCCGCACTGACCGAACAGGGCCGTGAAAAGGGATTTGTCACGATCGACGACATTCTGCGCTACTTCCCGGAAGCCGAGCGCGATATCGACCAGCTCGAGGACGCGTATTCGTCGCTTCTTTCCGCGGGCGTGGAGATCTTCGACACCAGCGAATCCGAACAGCCGGAACCCGGCGACGAGGAATTGGCGGAAGTCGAAGAAGAGATCCCCCTTTCGGGCGAGCTGCTCGAAGACGACACCTACCTCTCGGCGATCGACGCCGACGACACAATCGGGTTGTACCTCAAGGAAGTCGGCCGCGTGCCGCTCCTGACGGCGATCGAGGAAGTGACGCTCGCCAAGCGGATCGAACGGGGCAAGCTGGCGCGCGAATCGCTCGCCCGCGGCGTGACGGACCTGCGGCGCCGGTCCCAGCTGCAGGGCGGAATCGAAGACGGCTGGTCCGCCCGCGAACACCTGATCACGGCCAACTCGCGGCTGGTAATCAGCGTCGCCAAGAAGTACATGGGCCGCGGGGTTCCGTTCCTGGACCTGATCCAGGAGGGGAACATCGGCCTGATCCGGGCGGCGAAGAAGTTCGATTACCGGCGCGGGCACAAGTTCTCCACCTACGCCACCTGGTGGATCCGCCAGGCGGTGACCCGCGCGATCGCCGACCAGGGGCGCACGATCCGCGTCCCGGTCCATATGGGCGACCAGATCAACAAACTGCTGCGGGTCTCCCACCAGCTGACGCAGGAGCTGGGACGCGACCCGAGCCCGGACGAATTGGGCGACGCGCTCGGGGTGACGTCGAAGAAGGTCGAGAACATGATCCAGGTGGCGCGGCGGCCGCTCTCGCTGGAAACCCCGACCGACGAAGAGGAAGATTCGGTGCTCGGAGATTTCATCGAGGACGAGGAGAGCCCCGCCCCGGCGGAAGCCGCGACGCGCAATTTGCTGCGCGAACAGCTGGAAGAGGTCCTGAGCACGCTGCCGCCGCGCGAAGTGCGCATCCTGCAGCTGCGCTACGGCCTGCTGGACGGGCAATCCTATACGCTGGAGGAAGTCGGCCGGAAGATGGGGGTCACCCGGGAACGGGTGCGGCAGATCGAGGCCCAGGCGCTCAGCCGCCTGCGGCACCCCAGCCACCGCCGCAAACTCCGCGACTATATCAGCGAGTAAATCAACCGCCCCGAGAGATTTTCGGGGCGGTTGATTTTTGGATAGATTGAAAATCATAGACAGGATTTACAGGATTAGTCAGGATTGACAGGATTTATTTATACCTAAAAACAATTTTAAATCCTGTAATTCCTGTCTATTTTCTTTCTGATCCTTTTTGTCTTCTCACCGACCAAGCGGATAATTATGGTGATCCAAACCCTAAGGGTTCCGAAAGGTTCATCCAACCCTTAGGGTCCCGAAAGGTTCCTCCAACCCTTAGGGTTCCGAAAGGTTCCTCCAACCCTTAGGGTGCTCTTGACAATGCGATAAGTATTCGAGGCGGTTGAATGTAATAGACAGGATTTAAAGGTAGGGGCGGACAGCCCTCCGCCCCTACTTTTAAATCCTGAAATAATCATGTCAATCCCGTCTATTTCTTTCTGATCCTTGTCCAAATCGCGCCGGCGGCACCGGCGGAAAGCGCGGCACCGGCCGGAAGCAACGGCAGGTAATAGCGCTGCCATAAAATCGGTATCCCGACGATGATTCCAATCAACACCGCCAGAAACCAGATCGTTGCCACGAGCCGGGCGGTGTCCGGATTTCGCCGAAGGCAGCCCACAACCGCCCATCCCAAACCAAAGAAAGCCAGGACGGCAGCCGCAACAGATCCGATCCCGCGGACCGTCAGGGAGTTAATCGGCCGGGCGAGGTAGGCTTTTTCCGCCGCGGCCGTGATTTCGGCATAGTTCGGGATGTCCCAGAATGCCGGCGGGGCGATGAACCATTCGTAAAGGGGTGCCAGCAGGCGGCCGGGAATCGAATCCAAAACCGCCATCGGCCCCGCCGGACGCATGGCTTGCACCTGCCCGGCCAGCAGGCGCCGGCGTTCGGCGATGACCGCCGAAAGCGTCCCGCCAGGATCGCACCAAAAGACGGGATTGAGGATCAGGAACACGGCGAGGAAACCGAGGATCATCACCCCGCAGCGCGCGATCCCGCCCAGGAAAATTTTCCGCGGGGCGGTTTCACCGGTGAAGAAGAACATGCCCGCCAGGACGACCGGCGCAAGCAGCAGCCCGGAATATTTTGCGGACGCCGCCAGCGCCAACGCGGCGCCGGCCAGAAGCGGAAATCCGATCCTGCGCATCCCGCGGCTGGATTCCCGCTTTTGTTCCATCAGAACAGCGATCGTCAGGATCATCCCAAACAACAGCGCTGATTCACTCATTGCCCGCCGGGTGTGAAGCAGCACCTGGGAGTTCAACCCGAACAGGACGGCGGCGGTGAGCGCGCCCGCTCCCCCGCCCATCCCCCAGCCGATGCGCGCCATCAACAGGACCGAGAGCAACAGCAGCAATGCCTGCGGGATGCGCGCGAGTGTCAGAACCTCGTCCGACGGAACCGCCCCCTGCCGCAGGTTTTGATCCCAATCCGCGCTCCAATCCCAGTTGGAAGCGGCGGCCGGCAAGCCGGCTATGCCGCGCGCGAGGCCGATGGCGTAGCGGGTCAGCGGACAATCCCGTTCGCGTTCGGTCTGCAGCGGATCGGACCCTCCATCGGCGCTCCAGCAAACGGAAAGCGGGCCGAGGGCAACAATCCGGTCCAGGTCCCGCCTCATATAAATGTAGGTGGCTTCATCCGGATGGAACGGCACCGAGGGGAGGGTCGCCAATAAAAAAACAAGATACAGGGCTCCGGCGGCAATCGCGGCCAGACGCAATGCCCATTTCCCGGAAAACAAGGAATGCGCTCCGGGCGCCTTCACGGCAGATCCTTCCGGCAATACACCAGCAGGGAACGGCTGCCATACATCTCGGATGGATACTCGCCGCATTTGCGGTAGGCTGATAGAAAACGCGAGTCCATCAGCAAGCCGTTGCGCCCATATACTTCGAGAAACACCACAACCTCCGGCCGGGCGGATACGATCAGGTCCGGCGGGATGGCATATAGAATCACGTACATCTCCACCGTCAGCGGGTAAAAAACCACGGCTTCGGGCGAGTTCAACCCCACCGTATCCAGGATCGGATTATCGAGAAAATAACCAAGCACGCCCACATCCCCGGCGGCGACGGTATACCCGGGACGGATCCAGCCCTTCAGATCTTCCGCCACCTTAGCGTACTGCAGCTCGAGTTGAATGTACGCCATCGCAGGCGCCGGGCGCGCCGGACCGTGGTCCGCGGCCGGCTTCCACTCGCGAAGGGAAAGCGCCAGCGCGCCGGCCGCCAGCCCGGCGAAGATGATGTGGCGCACGCGGCCTTCCCCCGCGCGCACACCCTCGAGCAGCGCCGCCAGCCCAAGGAAAATCGAGAGGAATAGAAAAGGCAGCGGGGGCGCCAGGTACCAGCGGAAGATGAGCGGGTTGGCTGCCGAAAAAACCAGGAAATACGCCCACGGATATGCGAGGCCGGCCGCCGCGCCGCCGCCCGGGCACATCCTTTCCGCGCGCAGGATTCCCGCGATCGAGAGGAATAGGTAGAGCGGCAAGGTCACGACCAGCGCCGCGGTCCCGAAAGTAAGCTGCTCGAAAAACGGAGTCCCATATTGTTGGATTAGGCGGATCATCCCCGAGCCGGGATCCAGCCGGTAGGCAACGCTCTTGGCCAGCATCGAATGCGGGAGCAGCGTGCCATAATAGAAAACCGCAAACACCGACCACGCGCCTGCGATGAGCAGAAACGGAAGCGCGGCCCGTGCCAGTGCTCCGGACCCGGACCGAAATCCCCTGGCCCGCAGGCTGGTGACGGCGAGTTCGAGAAACACCAATCCCACGAGGATGAGCGCATCCGGGCGGGTCAGGAACGCCAATCCGGCCAGGATGCTCATCACGATCAATCTTCCCCGCAAGCGGAAGTACAATACGGAGACCAGCAGGAGGATGAAGACGCTGGTTTCCAGACCGCCGACGGCGAATGTCACGCTCATCGGGGAGACCGCCCAGAGCGCGGCAGCCGCCCATCCAGCGCCGGGCGTGCGCAGGGTCGAGCCGATCCGGATCAGCAGCAGGCAGGTCAGCGCATCAGCCAGGGCGTTTATGACCAGCGCGATTTCCGGGAAAGGCGCGTCCGCGCCGAACGGCAGGGCGGCGGCGGCCAGAATCCCCATGTACAACGGGGTGGTCGTGCCGAGCACCGCCTGGCCGGGATTGAACACGGGGCCGTTTCCCTGCAGCAGGTTGCGCGCATAACGAAAGGTAATATAGGCGTCGTCGATGGTGCGCGGACCGGGAACCAGGCGGGCCGTGACCGCCAGGACGGCGATCAGGAGTGCGAGGAGGATCTTCGTGCGGCTCGACATACGGACGATTATACGAGAAACCGCATCCCGGTACGGAGCGCTGATCCTGGCGCTTGCCATCAGCATCGGCGGCAAGGCCTTCCTGGTTGCCCTTCAGGCGCTTCCCTTCAATGCCGACGAGGCGGTCGTGGCGCTGATGGCGAAGCACATCCTGCAGGGGGAGCATCCGTTGTTTTTCTACGGCCAGGCCTACATGGGCAGCCTGGATGCGCTCCTTGTCGCGGGAGGGTTTGCGCTCTTCGGCGCACAGGTTTGGGTGGTTCGCGCCGTCCAGGCGTTGCTGTTCGGCGCGACGCTGACCCTGTGGCACCGGTTTTGCGAAGAAGGTTTCGGATCCCGGGCGATCGCGAATACGGCTGTGCTGCTGCTGGCGATCCCCCCGGTCTTTCTGACGCTGTATACCACCAGCACGCTCGGCGGCTATGGAGAGGCGCTGTTTTTTGGAAGCCTGAGCCTGCTGCTCGCGCTGCAGATCGCGCGGGGAAAACCGACCCTCGGCCGCTGGGTGGGATTGGGCCTCTCGACCGGAATCGGATTCTGGTCGTTTCCGCTGTCGCTGATCCTGACCGGCCCGGCCTGGCTGACCGCCGCCGCAGCGGCGCTGCGCCTGCCGGTAAAACCCGGCGCGGGCAACCGGCGATGGCGGCGCTTCATCGTATTGGGAGCCGCGACACTGGCGGGCACGCTGCCCTGGATCATCGGATGGATCCAAATGGGCGCGGCAGCGCTCGAGGAGATCGGGGGAAGCGCGATTGCCGGCACGCTGCCGGGCGGTGCGGCGAGCGTGTTATCCATCCGGCTGATGGATTTCTTCCTCTTCGGCCTTTCCACATTGCTGGGTCTGCGGCCCAGCTGGGAGTTGCGCTGGCTTGTTCCGGTGATGCTTCCGATCGCGCTCGTGCTCGGCCTGACCGTGATCGCATTCGCGGCGGGAAGGCTGCGGTTGCGCGACGCGGCCCGCCCCGCCCGTTGGATGCTGGCGGGATCCGCCGTATTGCTGTTCCTGGTCTATCTGCTGACGCCGTTCGGGAACGATCCCAGCGGCCGGTACTTCCTGCCGCTCGGGCTGGTCATGGCGGCCTTCGCGGCCGAGTTTACGATCACGGCGGCCTCCCGCTTCGGGCGCGCGGCGTATGTTCTACCCATACTGCTGGCCGCGTACCAGGCGGCGGGGACCGTTGAGTGCGCGCTGCGCAATCCCCCGGGGATCACGACCCAATTCGATCCGGTGGCGCAAGTGGATCAGCGGGATTTGCCGGAGGTGATCGCTTTTCTGCGGCTGCACGGGGAAACGCGCGGATATACCAACTACTGGGTGTCGTTCCCGCTCGCATTTCTCTCCCGCGAAGAGTTCATCTTTACCGCCCGCCTGCCGTATCACGAAGACTTGCGCTACACCGAACGCGACGACCGTTATCCGCCCTACCGCAACCTCGTGGAGAACGCCAAACGCATCGCTTACATCACGACAAAGAATCCGGCGCTGGATGCCGCGCTGGAATCTGGTTTTTCACGCCTTGGAGTGGATTATCAGATCGAGCAGATCGGGGATTTCCGGATTTATTACGGTTTATCGCGTGCGGTCCGGCCGGAGGAGCTGGCAGAGCTGCGCCCTCCCCCTTGATCCAGAG
>CAZYSF010000130.1:0-2759 GCA_964649635.1 uncultured Anaerolineales bacterium
CGAGGTCGCCCAGCGCGCCCCGGCTCCGGACGGGGCCGTGTTCGGACGAGTATTTCTTCCAGCCGTCGAGGTTCACCATGATGAGGGTGAGGCCGCGCCGGTACCTTCGGCTGCGCTCCATTTCCCGCTGCAGAAACAGATCGAAGAAGCGGCGGTTCTGGACCCCGGTCGAGGGATCCATCAGGGTGAGCTCCTCCGCCTGGTTGTGGAGCTCCTGGGTCTTGAGCGCGGCACCCAGTTGGCGGATGATCGTCGCCAGCGGTTCCAGGTTGCCGGAGTCGAATACCGCGAATCCCATCGGCTCGTCCTGAAACACGATCGGCAGCATCACGATGGAATACGGGCTTGCGTCCGGAAGGATATCCGGGGTTGGAAAATCCATGATGTCGACGCATACTTCGCGCAACTCGTCCCCCGTTCCTTCGCCGGCCGCGCGCCATAGGTTGCAAAAGAACGTAACCCCGCCCA
The DNA here is from genome assembly GCA_964649635.1 of uncultured Anaerolineales bacterium. Lineage (GTDB taxonomy): Bacteria > Chloroflexota > Anaerolineae > Anaerolineales > RBG-16-64-43 > JAFGKK01. The sequence goes on from CAZYSF010000130.1 coordinate 469, forward strand.
GCGGATTACCCCCGCGCGGTTCGAACAACGCGACCTGGGCAAAATGGATTCCAATCTCGGACAGGTGCTCCGCGAAAATCCGGAGGATATCCTTTTCCGACCCGGCCGAAAACATACGGGTGGTCATCCATCCGATCTGATGGCTGATTTCGCTGGCCGAGAGTTTCTTGCGGAGCGAGAGCCGTTCGGCGTGATCGGTGATGGTTAAGCGCGCCTGATGGAGCATGTTCTCGGCGAAGGTTTGCAGTTCGGCGGGAACCATCGCCGCGGTCCGCAGGCGGAGAATCGAAACCGCCGACTGCCACAGGTCGCTGAAATCCTCGGATGGATCGGCCAGGCTAAGGATCTCCTCGAGCACCCGGTAAAACTCCTTCGGCTCGCGGCGCGGAACGCCGTTGAGGAAGGCGGATACGAATTCACGCGAGCGTCCGGCCAGGTCCGCCGGTCCGGCCGAGCCGAGGCTCGGCTGGAGAGTCTCCTGGATGCTGCGGGCGATCGGTTCGATATCGGTGCCGGCCGCAGCGCCGAGCGCACGCACCGCTTGGCGGTCCACCTGATACGAGGGCGAACAGCCGCAGGATTCGCGGATCGCCAGCCAGGCGGGGATGCGGATCTCGCGCGCCGCCGCCGGGCCGGGATGCGCGATCGATTCCAGGAGCGCTTCCACCGCTTTAACGCCCGCGTCGAACAGCGGGTAATGGACCGAAGTCAGCGGGGGCACCTGCCCGGCCGCAGCCGGCTGATCGTCGAACCCGATTACCGCCACATCCATCGGAATCCGCCGCCCGGCGATCTTCAGCATCTCCATCACACCGAAGGCCGAAACGTCGTTGGAGGCCACCACCGCGGTGAAGGGGACGGCGGTGGTAAGGATCTGCTCCATCGCCTTGCGACCGCCCTCGCAGTAATGGTAGCCGTAGGCGATCAGGCGCGGATCCGACACCGCCTCGAACTCTTCGACGGCGTTGCGGTAGGCCTGCAGGCGGAAGGCGCTGTCGCCGTGATCAAGCGGATCGCCTGCGATAAATGCGATCCGGCGGTGCCCGTGACGGACCAGGTGTTCCACCGCCTGGCGGATCCCGTCTTCGTTGTCCATGATGACCGCAGGGTTGCCTTCGCCGGAGCCGATAAACACGACCGGGAACTCCCCGGCGGTCACCGATCGGAGGTAGCGGCTGCGTTCCTCCGACCGCAACGGGGCGGCGACGATCAACCCGTCGGTATTCCAATGCCCGAGCGGCACGTAATCGCAATCCGGCGCGAGCACCGGCCAGGCGGTGTGCAGCGAGCGCATACCCGGCGTGCGGCTCACGCCGCAGGCGACGATCAGGTTGCAGCCGTTCTCCAGCGCAGCCGCGCGCACACCGCCGATGATATATTGAAGGAAGCGGTCCAGGAATATGCTGCCGTAGACCGGCCAGCCGGGAAGCATTCCAATCGTGAGCGGGGAGGATCGCATCGCGGATGCCAAGGGGGATGAGTTGTGGGAGGATTATGCCGCGGGAAGAATCAGAACGGAAGCGGACGGCCGGAGCGCCGGATTCGAGCCCGGACGTTTCCAGCGGAACGGACCGTCCGTTGAGCCGCGTGACAATGGCAACCGGCGGCAAACCCGAGCGGTCCGGCTTTCATGCGCACCCTGCATTCCAAGCCTCCAATCCGGGGCGAGAGCGATACAAATTATACTGGAATTACGAATTTCCATTTGCGGTTTTTTTGTTTTAATCGTAAAAACTCCATGAAATATCTTACTCCAGGCATTCTCTGTGAGCCGGTGCGGCTGAGTTTAGAGACAAGGAAGTAATACTCCCTGCAACTATAAAAGGCACAAAAACTATAGAATATATCTTGGAAATAGGGTGTCATGCTGAGCGAAACATCTCCTCCCGGTTTTTAAAGACCCTTCGCTTCCCCCGCTCGCGAATTCTTCACACCGGGAGATCGCCGGCGCATCGCTCGGGGGGCGGGCGCGAGGGCATCCGGGGGGCGCGCGCTCAGGGTGACATTCAGAAATATCTACTTCACGCAACGCGAAGAATGCTTTATAATTTCGCTGCCCCCGCCCCTTTTCGAACCCAGCTTAATACTGGTTCGAGGCATTCTGCCATTCCGGTCCATCCCACCGGTACGGCGTGACGCGTGCTAACCTTAATTGCACCGGCACGGACCGCACCGGCTCGTCCTGAACAAAAGATGTCGCGGCAGCGGGCACCCGGCCTCCGCGTGATGGCGGTTTTTCGCATGCGTTTTCCCCTTCCGCCGTTCCGGGTCCACAGCCGAAAATAAAACAA
>CAZYSF010000131.1:0-4746 GCA_964649635.1 uncultured Anaerolineales bacterium
TCGAGCAGGGTATGGATATCCCGCCCGGTGACCCAGTTGCGCAGGATCGGCGCCGAACGCTTTCCCATCCACCACCACGGGCTGGGGCCGTCGCGGCGTTGAACACATTCCTTGCGGAAAGCCCACACGCCCTGATCGTAATAATACGCCGCCGGATACGATTGCCGTTCGGTCGAAGCCTGGCGGTTCGGGTCGCCGTACGGGCGCAGGAGCCCGTCGACGATCTCGAGCGAGCGCAATGGGTGGTCATCGGCCGCCTGCCAGACGCTCATCACCGAATCCAGGTCCGGACGCTCCTCGAGCATCCCCAAGGCTCGATCCAGCAGCTCTCCGTCGAGCATCACGGTGTTCCCGAGGAGCAGGACCACGTTTCGCAACTCCTTTTCGCGCGCGCCGGCGTATTCCACGGCGTGTTTGATCACCTCGCCGTGGTTGACGTGATCGCCGCACAGCTCCTCGGGGCGGACGATGATCTCGCATCCGTTTTCCCGCCCGACCTCCATCACCTCGGGAGAATCGGTCGAGATGTAGGTTTTCGCGATCCGCGCGGCTTCGCGGGCGGCCTGGATCGGGTAGTACACCAGCGGTTTCCCCGCCAGCATCATCACGTTCTTGTTGAGGATGGATTTGCTTCCGGCGCGTGCGGTAATGATGGCTATGTTCATGCGGACTCTCTTTATTGGGTGCTCGAGCCGCGCCCCGGTAAAACACCGGGGCCGCTCGACCGGCAATCCCTTTGGTTATTTTTCCTGCGCAATCTGTTCCAGCACCTGCAGGATTCCCTGGCCGAAATCGACGTACAAATTCGAGGTCAGTTTTCTCCCGACCCGCGGATGGAAATGGTAGGGGGTGATGCGGTAGTGCCCGTCCGGGTTATCGGGCCGGGCGTACTCGACCTGGACATCGCGCCCGAGAATTTCCGAGAACATCGTAAAAAGGTCGCGGGCGCGCATCGGGTAGTGGCCGGTGATGACCAGGTGCTGGTTGGCATACTCGGGGGCGAGGATGTCCACACTCAGTCGGGCCGCGTCGGCCACATGGATGTACTCCCGCGAGTCTTCCGGCTCGCCGAAGTAGCGGATCTTCCCGGTGCGGGCGGCGTCGCGCAGCAGTCGGTAAAGGCCGTTGCTTTCGTCGGCCCGCGGCCCGTACAGGCTGCCGAAGCGCAGGATGGTGTAATCCAATCCGTAGCGGTGCTGGTACTCCTCGATGTACGCCTCGCAGGCCTGCTTGCTGGCGCGGTAGAAGGAGCCCTCGCTCGAGTAGACGTAAATGGTGCTGGAAAAGACGAAGCGTTTGACCTTCGCCCGGCGGGCGGCCTCAAGCACATTGACCGTCCCCTCCACGTTGGCTTTGACCGTTTCACGCGGAAGCTCGCGGGCGCGGTTCAGGTCCGAAAGCGCGGCGTAATGGTAAACAAAATCAGCCCCCGCGATCGTCCGGCACAGCAGATCGAAATCCGCCAGGTCGCCGGTCACCTGCTTTGGATGGGATTCGAGGGAGGCGGCCTGTTTCTGATCGAAGATCGTCACGCTGTGGCCGCGGCCGGCGAGCTCGTCCGCCAGATGGCTGCCGAGGAATCCCGCCCCGCCGGTCACCACCGAAACCGTCATGGGGCTGCTGCTTTGCGGAAGAAATCGATGATCTTCTGCGCCGCTTCGACTTCCATCCCGATCCGGCACTCCAGCGCATACGAACCGATATGGGCGGTCAGGACGACGTTATCCAAATCGGCCAGCGGGCCTTTATACGGCTCGCAGGCAAATACATCCAGGTACGCTCCGCCCAGCCGGCCGCTTTTAAGCGCCTCGAGCAGCGCCGCCTCATCGACCCAGCCGCCGCGGGCCGCATTGATCAGCAGCGCGCCCGGTTTCATTTTGGCGAACTCCGGCGCGCCAAGCAAAGCGGTCTTGGTCGATCCGGACAAGTTAAGCGAGATCACGTCCGCCTCCAACAGCGCTTCCTCAAGGTGGACATAGCGGATCCCGTGCTGCTGGGCGAAGGCCTCATCCCGGACCGGGTCGACCGCGATCACCGTGACCGCAAACGGCTGCATCAGGCGCACCAGCGCCTTGCCGATGCGCCCCAGCCCGATGATGGCGACGGTTTTCCCGCGCAGCAGCCTGCCCATCGGTTTGACGAATTCCCCGCGCCGGACGGAGGCATCGGATTGCGGGATGCGCCGCAGCAGGGAGAGGAGTCCGCCGAGCGCGAGCTCGGCCACGCCGTGGGTCGGCCCGTCGGGTGTGTTAAAGACCGGGATGCCGCGTTCCTTGGCATAGGCTTGGTCGACGTTATCCACCGCAGTCCCCACCCGTGAAATAATCTTCAGGCGGGGAAGCTGCGAAAGCACCTCGCGGTCGAGCGCCTCGGTCCCGGCCAGCACGCCGTCCGCGTCCCGGAGCAGCTCCACCGTCTCGGGCTTGGTCAGCTTGCGTCCATGCGGATTAAAAACCAATTCCATGCCGGCCGCGGTTAACGCCTCGACCGGTTCGCTGCTTTCTTTTCCGAAGGAGGAAGTGGTGATGGCGATTTTTGGGCTCACGTGTATCACTCCGTGGAAATCTGGCTGGCCCAGGATTGCTCGGCCCGGTACCATTCAACGAGGGTATGCACGCCGTCCTCGAGCTTGGTTTGCGGCTCCCAATTAAGCAGCTTGCGGGCCTTGCCGATGTCCGCCCAGGTGGCCGGCACGTCCGCCGGATGGGCGGGCTTCTGTTCGATGACGGCCTTCTTTCCGGTGAATTCCTCGATCATCGAAATGATGTCGCGGATTTTCGCCGGCCGGTCGCCGCCCAGGTTGATGGTTTCGTGGCCGAGGGGCTTCAATCCTGCGATCGTACCCCGGGCGATATCCTCGACGTAGGTGAAATCGCGCTCCTGGCTCCCATCCCCGAAAAGCGTGATGGGTTTGCCCTCGGAGATGCGTTGCACGAAACGGAACATGCTCATATCGGGCCGGCCGGCCGGGCCGAACACCGTGAAGTAGCGGAAGACGGTGACGTCCATCCCGTAGAGGAAATGCCAGGTGTAGCACATCGCTTCGGCCGCTTTCTTCGAAGCGGCATACGGGGAAAGCGGCTTATTCGTGTCGGCGTCCTCGCGGAAGGGGCGCGGATTTTCCGCCCCGTAAAGGCTTGAGGTGGAGGCGAGCACGAACTTTTTCACCCCGCCCAGCCGCGCCAATTCCAGCAGATGAAGCGTTCCGGAGACGTTGGTTTCAAAATAGACGTAAGGGTTTTCGGTGCTCTGCCGGACTCCGGCGCGCGCCGCCAGATTGATGATCGCATCGAAGGCGTTGCCGTCATGTTTGTTCCACAGGGTTTCGATCACCACCCGGTCGGCCAGGTCCCCGCGTGAGAAGGAGAATCCGGCGGCGGTCTGCAGTTTCTGCAGCCGCCACTGCTTCAGGCGCACATCGTAGGCATTGTTGAGGCTGTCGATCCCGACGACCTGATGGCCCTGTTCCAGAAGCTGCGCGGAAACCCGCGCGCCGATAAAGCCGGCCGCACCGGTGACCAGGTAGCGCGACATTACAGCCGGACCACTTTCGGACTCAGCTTGCCGTCCGCGCCCAGGGCGTTGCGGGTGTCCACGATCAGCCGCGCCTTTCCGAGGATCTTCTTCCATTCATAGACGTCATGGTTGGTGGTGATCACCACGCAATCCGCCTGCTGGACCGCGCCTTCGAGGTCCGGCACGCATTTGAGGCGGAGGGATTCGTGGTGAATTTCCGGAACGAAGGGGTCGTGGTAATCCACGACGGCGCCCTTCTTCTGCAGCAGCCCGATCACGTCGAGGGCCGGCGATTCGCGCAGGTCGGAGACGTTCGGCTTGTAGGCCACGCCGAGGACGAGGATCCGGCTGCCGTTGATCGATTTGCGGTTCTTGTTCAACGCATCCTGGACTTTCTCGACGACGTAGCGCGGCATGCCGGTGTTGATTTCGCTGGCCAGCTCGATAAACCGGGCGTTGTAATTGAAGGCTTTGAGTTTCCACGAAAGGTAAAGCGGATCGATCGGGATGCAGTGTCCGCCGAGGCCGGGGCCGGGTGTGAATTTCATGTAGCCGAAGGGTTTGGTGCCGGCGGCGCCGATTATCTCCCACACGTCCAAGCCCAGCCGGTCGCACATGATCGCCACTTCGTTGACCAGCCCGATGTTCACGGCGCGGAAGGTGTTTTCCAGCAGTTTCGACATTTCGGCGGCGTCGGCCGAAGAAACCGGCACCAGCGTCCGGATCGCGCGGCCGTAATAGGCAAGGGCGACCTCCAGGCACGCGGGGGTGATCCCGCCGATCACTTTCGGGGTGTTGATCGTGGTCCAATCCCTGCGGCTCGGATCCACCCGCTCCGGCGAGAAGGCCAGGAAAATATCCTTCCCGACTTTCAATCCGCGCGCTTCGATCTTCGGCTGTAGGATTTCGCGGGTGGTGCCCGGGTAGGTCGTCGATTCCAGAACGATGACCATCCCGGGATGGAGGTATTTGACGATCTCATCGGTCACGTTGACGATAAACGACAGGTCCGGATCGCCCGTTTTGCGCAGCGGGGTGGGGACGCAGATATCGATGGTGTCGAGTTTGCGGATGGCGTGGAAGTCAGTCGTGGCGCTGAGTTTGCCGGCGTTGACGAGGGCGGCGACCTCGGCGCTGGGCACGTCCTGGATGTAGCTGACGCCCTGGTTGATGAGGTGGACCTTTTCGGGAGAGATGTCGACGCCGACGACGGTCTGGCCGGTCTTGGCG
>CAZYSF010000132.1:0-3379 GCA_964649635.1 uncultured Anaerolineales bacterium
ACAGCCCCCTACCTGTAAATCCCGTCTATTTTTTCTCCGCGATCAGCGCCACCCAATCTTCGCGGGTTTTCTTTTCCGCAAGGCGTAATCCGCTCTCCGCGAGCGCGGCTTCCACCGCCGCCGACTGCTCCGCCAGGATCCCGGAGAGGATCAGGCATCCGCCGGGCTGGACGGTTTCCGCCAGCGAGGCGCGCAGCATCGCCTGCAGCACTCCGGCCAGGATGTTCGCGGCGACGACCGGGGCGCTCCGCTTTGTTTTTCGCATATCCTCGAGCGATCCCAGGCGCGCCTCGAACCGCGACGCGACGCTGTTGAGCGCGGCATTCTCCCGCGCGATCCGGACCGCTTCCGGATCGATATCCCAGCCCTCCACCCGGCCGGCTCCCAGCAGCGCTCCGGCGATCGATAGAATCCCGGAGCCGCACCCCAGATCGATCATGCCTACTCCCGGGGTGATGCGTTCCTCGAGTGCCTCAAGGCAAAGCCGGGTGGTTGGATGCATCCCGGTGCCGAACGCCATCCCCGGGTCGAGGCGTAGGGTCACGTCGCCCGGGGCGGCATTCCACTCAATCCATGAAGGGACAATCACCAGGCGCTTCCCGATCCGGAAGGGGCGGTAATGCTTTTTCCATTCCAGCGACCAATCCGTTTCCACCACTTCCCGGAAGACGGGTTCGGGAATTGGGGAGATCCGGCCCAGATGCCAAAGGGCCTCCGCCAGGGCGGCGCGGTTTGTTTCCAATTGCGCATCCCAGGGAAGGTAGGCCCGCACGGTTATCGGGCCGCGCGGTTTGCCTTCGCCGTCCGGATCCGGCTCGATCCCGTCATATCCGAGCGTAACGCCGTTCGGGGCGAACCGCGCCATCACATCGGCGACCGATTCCGCCAGTTCCTCATTTACCCGCACCGAAGCCTCCAGCCACGCCGGCGGGATCCGGTCAGCCTTCATCTTGAAAATCTTTCAGGGAATCGATCAGGGTCCGTTTTTGAGGCTGGGCGGGGGCGTCGGGGGTCATGCCGAGCTGGGTGAGGAGTTTCTTCTGCTCTCCGGTCAACCCGGCAGGGACGACGACGTTTATCACCACAAAAAAGTCGCCGCGGCCGGATTGCTGCAAGCGCGGCATCCCTTTTCCGCGCAGGCGGAAGACCTGCCCCGGCTGGGTTCCGGCGGGGATGTGGAGGGTCGTTTCGCCGGCCGCGGTTTGCACGCGCAGATCCGTGCCGGCCGCCGCCTGCTGGTAATTGATCCCGAGTTCCATCCACAGATCGCTGTTGCGCCGGCGAAAAAAATCGTGTTCTTTGACGCGGATCAGGATGAACAGATTGCCGGGCGGTCCGCCGAACGGACCCGGCTCACCCTCTCCCGAGAGCCGGATCTGGTTGCCGTTATCCACGCCGGCCGGAACGGGGACGCGCAGCGTGCGCGTTTTGCGCTCCAACCCCGCGCCGCGGCAGTGTTTGCAGGGGGTGGCGACCACTTCGCCCGTCCCGCCGCACTTCGAGCAGGTGGTCACGTTCACCATAGAACCCAGGAAGGTCTGGCGCACCCGGCGTTCTTCGCCGCTGCCGCCGCACACAGTGCAGCGGACCGGTGTGGTGCCGGGCTCGGCGCGCGACCCGCGGCAGACGGAGCAGGTTTCCGAGCGGGTAACCTCGAGTTCCTTTTCCGCGCCGGCAACCGATTCCTCAAAGGTCAGATGGATCTCGGCCTGCAGATCCACGCCGCGCCGGGGCGAACGGTACCCGCGTCCGCCGCCCATGCCGAACCCGCGGAAAAAATCCTCGAAGATCTCCCCGAGATCCCCCATGCCCGCCGCGCCGCCGAACGGCATCCCGTTCAGGCCGGCGTGTCCGAAGCGGTCGTAGGCCGACCGGCGCTGCTCGTCCGAGAGCACGCTGTAAGCTTCGTTAATTTCCTTGAAGCGCTCCTCCGCGGCCGGGTCTTTGTTGATGTCCGGATGCAGCTGCTTGGCCAGTTTGCGGTATGCGTTGCGTATGGAATCGGGATCGGCGGAGCGGGGCACCCCGAGGATTTCGTAGTAATCGCGGTTCGTCGGCATATATTAACCAAACACCCTGCCCGGGATTCTTCCCGGGCAGGGTTAAGTTTCTCCCAATCAAGATTTTTTTCTACACCGGTTTGAAATCCCCTTCCACCACATCCCCGGCGCCGCCCGTCCCCCCGGGCGCCTCGCCGCCGGGTGTTTCGCCGGAAGGCGGCTGTTGCGGAGCGCCCTGCGCGCCGCCGCCGTACATCGCCGTGCCGATCGCCTGCAGCGCCCGGGCCAGGTCCTCGGACGCTTTCTGGATTACCGGAAGGTCCTTGCCCTGCAGCGCACTGCGCAGCGCCGCGACCTTGCTGTTGACGTCCTCGCGCACGTTCGCGGGAATTTTATCGCCCAGCTCGCGCAGGTTCTTTTCCGCGGAGTAGATCGCGCTGTCGGCCCCATTGCGGACCTCGATCTCCTCCTTGCGTTTGCGGTCTTCGTCGCGGTGCGCATCCGCCTCGCGGGTCATGCGTTCCACTTCGTCCTTGGCCAGGCCGGAGGACGGCTGGATGGTGATGTGCTGCGAGCGGCTGGTGGCCTTGTCCTGCGCGGTCACTTTAAGGATGCCGTCCGCGTCGATGTCGAAGGTCACTTCCACCTGCGGGATGCCGCGCGGCGCGGGCGGGATGCCGTCGAGGATGAACTTGCCCAGGGATTTGTTGTCCCCGGCCATCGGGCGTTCGCCCTGAACGACGTTAATCTCCACGCTGGTCTGCATATCGGCCGCGGTCGAAAAGACCTGGCTCTTGCGCGCGGGGATGGTGGTGTTCCGCTCGATCAGCGGAGTCGCCACGCCGCCCAGCGTTTCGACGCTGAGGGTCAGCGGGGTGACGTCCAGGAGCAGAATGTCCTTGACCTCGCCGCCGAGCACGCCGGCCTGGATCGCCGCGCCGATCGCGACGACCTCGTCGGGGTTGACACCCTTGTGCGGTTCGCGCTGGAAAATCTTCTTAACAGCCTCCTGGACGGCAGGCATGCGGGTCATGCCGCCCACTAGGACGACTTCGTTGATGTCCGCCGGTTTGAGGTGCGCGTCTTCCATCGCCTGGGTAACCGGGCGGGTGGAGCGTTCGATCAGGTCGGCGGTGAGCTGCTCGAGCTTGGCGCGGGTGAGGGTCATGGTCAGGTGCTTCGGCCCGGATGCGTCGGCGGTGATGAACGGCAGGTTGATCTCGCTTTGCATCACGGTCGAGAGTTCGATCTTGGCCTTTTCCGAGGCTTCCTTGAGCCGCTGCAGCGCCTGGCGGTCCTTGCGCAGGTCGATGCCCTCGGTCTTGAGGAACTCGTCCGCGATCCAGCCGATCACGCGCTGGTCGAAGTCGTCGCCGCCC
>CAZYSF010000133.1:0-2401 GCA_964649635.1 uncultured Anaerolineales bacterium
AAGCCGGTCGAGTAGATCCGTACCGCGAAGAGGTACGGATCATATCGAGACCGCGAAGTTAACAAAGAATTGGATTTTGTATCGAGCCGGTGGTCTCGATACGGGCGTCACTGTGCTCCGCCCTACTCGACCACCTTTATATAAAGCCGGTCGAGTAGATCCGTACCGCGAAGAGGTACGGATCATATCGAGACCGCGAAGTTAACAAAGAATTGGATTTTGTATCGAGCCGGTGGTCTCGATACGGGCGTCGCTGTGCTCCACCCTACTCGACCACCTGTGCTGGAAAAGGACCGTTCTTATGTGGACCCGGATGTCGGCGGGGATTTCGGACGAGCAAAAGAAGCAGCTGGTGGAGGATGCGGCCAAGGCGCTGCAGCACCTGCCGCTGGATGAACTGCGCGACCGCAACAAGCTCGCGCTGAAATCCCAGCAGCAGCTTTCCCAGCTCATCTCAGGGCTCGGCGTTTCCGTTCCGTCCGAGGAGATAAACGCGCTCGTCCAGCAGGTGGTCGCGCGGCTGGGGGGACTCGGCTTCTTCCACGATCTGCAGCCTCCCCAGCGGATGGACCTGAACGAGATCGCCGTCACCCCCGACGGGAAAGTCTGGGTCCTCAAAAAGGGCGCGCCGCGTTTCGAATTCCTGAACATCCAGCCCGCGCGCGAGGAAGTCTGGCGCGGGGTGGAGGCGCTGCTCGCGCCGCTCGGCCGCTCGGTCAACGAGGCCACGCCCTCGGTGGATGCCAAGCTCCCGCGCACGGAGAATTTTTCCGGCGCGCGGATCAAGGTCCTGCACCCGTGCATTTGCCCCGGCGAGGGCTACCCCTCGATCAACATCCGCCTTTACGAAGCCCGGCCGGTCACGCCCGAGCAGCTGATCCAGTGGGGCATGGCGCCCGAGGCGGTGATTCGCGGCCTGGTCGAGATCATCGCCCGCACCGCGCGGGTGCTGATCATCGGCGGCACGGCGACCGGCAAGACGACCTTCCTTTCCGGGATCTCGGCCGGCATCCCGCGCGAGGAGCGCGTGGTTAAGATCGAGGACCCGGAGGAGATCTGGCTCGACCACCCGCACACGGTCACGATCGAAGCCCGCCCGGCGCCGCCCGGCTCCTCGATCCCGCCCTACACGGTCAAGAACGGGGTGGACGACGCGATGCGGATGAGCCCGCGCTGGCTGATCGTCGGCGAGGTGCGGACAGGGGACGCGGCGATGTCGCTCTTCCGGGCGCAGATGTCGGACCATCCCGGCCTCTCGACCTTCCACGCCGAAGGCCCCGAGGAGACCGTCTTCCGGCTTGCGGTGATCATGTTCGCGGACCTGCAGGTGCAGATGCAGGCGGCGCGCTCGATCTTCGCCCAGGCGGTGGATGTGGTGATGCAAGTCGGGTGGGCGGAGGGCAAGCGCGCGCTGATCGGGGTTTGGGAAGTCTCGCGCGAGCTTGTGCAGGGGGAAGTGGTCTTCCGGAAACTTTATTCGCGCGGCGACGCGATGCTGCAACCCTTTACCAGGAGGTAGGCCGAGGTGGAACTGGACACGCTGAAACCCTACATTGCCGGCGCGGCGCTTGCCTTCGGGACGTATTTTCTCGTCCGGATTCTCACCGGGATCAAGCGGCCGGGCGGACGGCTGACCCAGTTCGGCGGACCGGCGGCGGAAAAGGCCGGGGTGGCGACGGGTTCGCGGAATCACAAGATCCGCCTCGTCTTCTCCTCCTTCGGGCTGGACGTCTCCGGGAATGAAACCCCCGCGCTGCTGCTGGCCTGGCTGGCCGCCGGCACGATCCTCGGATTGATCCTGCTGATCGTCGGCGCGCCGCTGATCATGATCCCGGCCGGGTACGTCGCCGCCTGGTTCATGCTCAATTCGCAGCTCAATTCCGTGTGGGTGAAATTGCAGCACGGGATCGAACGCGAAATCCCCGTCTTCCTCACCCGGCTCGCGTCCACCGTGCAGATCGAATCCAACGTGCTCGAGGCGATCAACGAAGTTACGGAGACGCTCGAGCCGAAGGGCCAGCTCAAGGAATGGATGCAGCGCTTCATCGGCCGCTGCCAGGCCGGCGGGATCCAGGCGATGGACGAGATGCTGCTCGAAGCCCAAGCCATCTCGACCAGCCTCGGGATCTCGGTGTTCGAGATCGGCCGGCTGTGGGAGACGGGCGGGCCGGGTTACGTGAAGGCCTTCAACATGGCGGCGGAAAACATCGGCGACGCGCTCAAAGCCCGGGCCCTGGCGCATGCCAAGGGCGACGGCGCCAAGAGCTCGATCCGCATGATCGTCATCGCGCTGATCGGGGTGGTGATCTTCATGTTCTCCACGCCGCAATTCTCCGTCGCCATGGATGATCCGACGATCCAGTTGATGTATGCCTTCATCCTCGGCTGGATGTTCTTCGGC
>CAZYSF010000134.1:0-2087 GCA_964649635.1 uncultured Anaerolineales bacterium
AATCGATCCGGCGCACGGGCGCAAGCGCCGGGGAAATGCGCATCCGCGAGAACACGCTTGAGGATGTCTTTCTCCAGCTCACGGGGCGGAGGCTTCGCGAATGAAGATTCTCGCCGTCGCCCGCAAGAGCCTGATCGAACTCCTGCGCGAGCCGATGTTGCTCGGGATGGTCCTGCTCACACCGCTGGCGTTCCTGCTCGTATACGGATTCGCCTACCAGACCCCGCACCTGAAGACCTACCGGGTCCTCGCGGCGGTAAACGCGGAAGCGGGGAGCGACGCTGTTGATTATTTGCGAACGCTTTCCTATCCAGACGGGCGTCCGATTTTCACCATCGTTATCATCTCCGACAGGGCCGGGGTAGATCCGGCGCTGCGCGACCGAACCGCAGCCGCATTTTTGGCAATCGATCAGGGCGCGGATGGCATGCCATTTTCCTACACCATCCGCGGGGATGCCCTGTTTGCGGATTTCCTGAGCGCCTCATCGATCCTCGAAAGCCGGTTGAGCGGGTACTTGCTGGATATTTCAGGGGTTCGTCTGCCGGTCGATGTGGTGGAGGTCCCGATTCCGGCCTTGGGTTTTAAAACCCGCACCGATTTCAGCGTGTATGCACCGGGACTGCTGGTGTTTGCCATCCTTCTGCTCATCCCGCAGACGGCGCTGCTCCTGGGCCGGGAGATGCGCACGGGCACCATGCGGCGCCTGCGGCTCAGCGGAATATCTCCATTTGAATTCCTCGGCGGGATAGGCATTTCGCAGCTGGTGATGGCGGTCGTGCAGATCGTGTTGTTCCTTGCCGGGCTGGTCCTTTTCGGATTGGATTACACCCGGGCCCTGGTCCCGATCTTCCTGGCTTCCTTCCTGACGGCGGTCTCGGCGGTCGGTGCCGGGTTGGTCGTCGGCTGCTTCGTCCAAAACGACAGCCAGGCGGTCAACCTCGGAGCGAGCGTGACGATGCTCCAGGTATTCGTCTCCGGTTCCTTCTTTCCGATTCCAGCCTCGCCGCTTTTTCATTTATTCGGCCACGAAATCGCCTGGAACGATATTTTCCCCGCCACCCACGCCATGACCGCGCTGCAGCAGTCGGTGACATACGGCGCGGATCTTGCTCAGATCGGCTTCCGCCTGGCCGCGGCGTTTGTGCTTTCGGCGGCATGCTTCCTGATCGGCGCATGGCTTTTCCAATGGAAGGTGATGCGCGCCGGGAAATCCTCCTTGGGATAGAACCTCCGATCCGCCCAAACTCCATCCTGCCGGATGGGGGCTCATTCATAAAGAAGAATGTCCCCTTGACCCGGATACTCCGATACCATATATATCCATCAAACAAACGGCACGAAAAACAACTCCTTTCCCTGGGGTTTTCAAGGAGAAAAAATGGCATCAGTTGAACGGGCCAATGCGGCCGTGGATGAAAACACCATCGTATCGGAACGCATCGCGGCCGCCCAAAAGGATCCGGAGGCATTCTCCGGGTTGTACACCGCCTATGTCCGGCCGATGTTCCGTTTTTTATATAACCGGATCGGTTCGTCGGAGGAAGCGCAGGAATTGACGGCAGCCGTTTTTCTCGCGGCCGTCGAATCCCTTCCGCGCTACAACCATCGTGGAAATTTCGCCGCCTGGCTTTTTGTCATCGCGCGCCGGAAAGTGGCGGATTATTACCGCCGAAGGCCGCCGATCCCACTCGATGAAATCCGCAACCTTCCGGGGGAGGATGATCTCGCGTCGCAAGTTACCCGGCGGGATGAGATTCTGCGCATGCGTGAGCGGATCGCCGCGCTGGATGAGGACGAGCGGGAATGGATCCACTTGCATTTTGCGGCCGATCTGACCTATGCCGAAATGGCCGCGCTGTTGGGTAAGAACGAAGAGGCCTTGAAGAAGGCCATGCAGCGCCTGCTATCGCGGCTACGCACCACCCTGGAGTGACCCATGCAAAACAATACGACTTCCTCTGAATTGGACCAATTGATGCGCGCGGCCGCTGCGGCCCCGGATCTCCCGGAATCGTTTCTCACGGATTTGGATGCCCGGCTGCGGGCGCGTCAGCGGGATCGGTCCGCGCAAATTCATCAGCAAC
>CAZYSF010000135.1:0-4412 GCA_964649635.1 uncultured Anaerolineales bacterium
CTGGCCGATCTGGTGCTCGGCGGAGATCAATCCGGCGTGGACCGCGGCGCGCGCAGCGCCAACTTCGCCGCCCAGCAGATTGGCCAGGTCGCGCAACATCTGGAAATCCGCGGCCTCATCCGCCCCTCCTCCGCCCGCCACGATCACGGGCGAATCCTTCAAATGGACGGTCGACGGCTTCACCGAGCGGCTGAGGATCGTAAGCGCCAGATCGCCCTTTTCCAGATCCGGTTTGATCTCCTCGATCGCGCCCTTGCGCGCGGGATCGGCGGCAGGCTTGTGCATCACGCCCTCGCGCACGGTCGCCATTTGCGGCCGCGTGCGCGGATTGACGATCGTCGCGATCAGGTTGCCGCCGAACGCCGGGCGGATCTGGAAAAGGAGTCCCGGATAGATTTTATTCTCCCGCTTGTCGGTATACTCGCCGATCTGCAGATCGGTGCAATCCGCGGTGAGGCCGCAGCGCAGGGCGCTGGCGATCCGCGGGGCCAGGTCGCGCCCGTTGGAGGTCGCCCCGATCAGGAAAATTTCCGGTTTGCGGCTGCGCGCCAGGTGCAGGATCACGCGCGCGTAGGGCAGCGTGCGGTAAAGCTCGAGTTCCGGATGATCCGCCAGCAACACGCGGTCCGCGCCGTGCGCGATCGCCTCTTGGGCGAGATCCTGCACACGGTGGCCGCACAGCACGCCCGTCAGCTCGTGATGCAGCGCATCCGCGAGTTCGCGCGCCTTGCCCAGCAGCTCCAGGCTGACGTCGGCGATTTTTCCTTCGTTCTGTTCGATGTAAACCCAGACGCTTTGAGTATCCGGCATGATGACCTCAACCTACGATGTATTCCTTCACCAGCTCCTCGATCATGGCCGCAATGCCTTCCCGGGTGGGGGCGATATCCTTGCTGGCGGTCGATTCGAGGACGACAAAGTTGACTTTATGGACCTGGGTCGGCGATCCGGCCAGGCCGATTTTCTCGGGGTCCGCGCCGATATCGGCCGCCGCCCAGATCGGGATTAATTGGTTGCGTTCGGCCAGGTGTTTTTGCAATCCGGCTTCGGATTTAAATTCGGGCCACTTCCCGAGCAGCGCGGGGAGTTCCAGCGGAGTGGCGGCCAGTTTATATTCAATCCGGCGGCGGGCCGAGGGCGGGCGGGGCGTATTGGCCGAGGCCACCACGGTGATCAGGCAGGGCAGGGCGCAGCGCACGATTTCGGTTCCGAGGTCCAGCGTGCGCTGGACGGTGATCTCGCGCCCCTTGAGCTCAAGTATCGATTCGGCGTAGGTGATCTGGGGGATGCCGAGTTTTTCCGCGACCTGCGGTCCGACCTGGGCGGTGTCGCCGTCGATCGCCTGCCGGCCGCAGAAGATCAGATCGAATGCGCCGCTTTTTTCAACGGCGCATTTGAGCGCATACGAGGTGGCGAGCGTGTCGGCGGCGGCGAAGGCGCGGTCGGTCAGGAGTATGACGCGGTCCGCGCCGCGGTACAGGCAATCCCGCAGGACATCCGCGGCCTTGGGCGGCCCCATGGTGATCACCGTCACCGTCCCGCCGTGCTTGTCGCGCACCTGGAGCGCCATCTCGAGCGCGTTCAGATCCTCCGGATTGAAGATCGCCGGAAGCGCGCCGCGGTTCATGGTGCCGTCCTTGGTCATCACGTCGCCGGTGACGTTATGCGTATCCGGCACCTGCTTGACCAGGACCACCGACCGATAGGATTCAGAAGTCATCGTGCGTTCCTCCCGCGCCCGCCCGGGTTGGACCGGGCGGGGGTTTCATTCAAAGCCTGTTCGAGGATTTCGGCCGCTTCAGGGTTGGCGCGGAATCTCCAGGGAATGCTTTTCCAGGGTTCCGGCACGGTATATAACCCCACACGCGGCCCGGTCGTCACGCCCTCTTCCGGAAGCGAAAAAGCCCGCTCCAGGAAGAGATGCGACTTTTTTTCACAAAGATCGTGTCCGTTAAAGCGGCTATCGATCTGCAGGGCCTGGCTCAGCATCGCCGGACCGCCGGCAATCGGCTCCCGGCCTTTGCGCCGGCGCAGCATCGCTCCCCGGCCTTCGGCCGGTATCATAGCACGAACAAGGACGGCAGCGGGAAAATCCTCCGCCTCCGTGACCAGGTTCAGCATCCAGTGCATCCCGTAGGTGAAATAAACATAGGCGTGTCCGGGCGGCCCGAACATCACGATGTTGCGCCGGGTGCGGCCGCCGCGGCTGGCGTGACAGCCGAGATCGTTCCGGCCGACGTAGGCTTCGGTTTCGATGATTATCCCGGACACCCTCCGGCCGTGTTCGATCTTGACCAGCCGCGAACCCAGCAGGGCGCGGGCGGCCGCAAGCGTGGGCCGCCGGAAAAAAGTGCGGGTAAGGCGGGCGGGTGGGAGACGGTGAATTCGCATCGAGAAAACTTGGATTCCAGGGAAGCGGGTTTACCGCACCGACCGGCGGCGTTAGGATTCCATGCCGGTGGATTGGACGGGTGGCGCGCTGCTTGGCGGCGATGGACCAATTATAAAATGAAAGGCCGACATCGGGGTTTTGTCGGCCGCAAGAAAATTATGGATTTTCCTGAAGAAAATGCTCAGGGGACCGGGACGAGTTGAAACCGGGGATCGCGTTCGTACGTCAGCCGCAACCCCTCCGCCAGCGAATACTTCGGGCGATAGCCGAGCAACTCGCGGGTCAGCGTGAGGTCGGCGCACATCCGCGAGAGGCCGCCTTCCTCGTACGGCGTTTTCAATACTTCGCCCTGTTTGACCAGGCGGATGATCTTCTCGGCCAGTGAATCCACCGAAGTCTCCACCCCGCTGCCCACGTTGATGATTTTTCGATCCACGCCCGGCGCGGTGGCGGCCGCGGCAAGGCATTCGACGGCATCGTCGAGGTAGACGTAATCCCGCGTCTGATGGCCGCCGTTATGCACCACCAGCGATCCGCCGCCGGAAGCCTGGCGCAGGAACCGGGCGACGACGGGGGCGTGGGCGGCGGGCAGCGGCTGGCCCGGCCCGTAGGCGTTGAACACGCGCAGGATGACCGTTTCGATTTCCCACAGCGCGCCGATCGTCCGCACGTAATACTCCGCGGATAATTTTGAGACCGCATACGGAGAACCCGGATTGGGGGTGGCGGTTTCCTTCACCGGCTGATCCTGCTGTTCGCCGTAAACCGCGCCGGAGGAGACGAACACCACCCGGCGCACGCCGACGTCGCGCATGGCTTCCATAAGGCTCACCGTGCCGCCGACGTTGGTGGCGTTGTATTCGCGGGGATAGAGTATGGATTCCTGAACCGATACGCGCGCGGCCAGGTGGTAGACGCATTCCACATCCTGGAGCAGAGTCCAGAGTTTGGGTCGGTCTTGGACGTCGCCGCGGGTGAAAAGGACGGCCGGAGTAAGCCGGGCGGGATCGCCGGTGGATAGGTCGTCCAAGCCGCGCACCTGGTGCCCGGCTTTGACGAGAGTATTGGCTAATGCGGAACCCAGAAAACCGGCCGCACCGGTAACGAGGAAGTTCAATGTTGTCTCCAGAACAAAAGTGCGGGTTGGAAGATCGCTTCCCCGCACTCACAGATCGGATTATAGCATGGGGGGTATGCCTCTTCCTGACGGTTGCCATACGATAAGGCGACGGCGAAGGCCGCGGAATTCGGCTGTATATCAGTGTTTTTTCAATTAGGGGCGGCTTTTTCGACCGCACTTCCGCATTCCGGACACTGAGGATTTTTACGGATCTTTATCGGCTTAAATTCACCCAAGAGCCCATCGAACGTCAACAAACGACCGTAAGGAGAATCACCGATATCCAGAATTATCTTCATCGCCGCGAGCGCCTGCAGCGTGCCGATGATTCCCGGGAGCGGCCCAAATACGCCCGTAGCGGCGGGGGATTCGGCGGCATCGGGATCGGCGGGATCGGGGAATATGCAGCGGAAGCACGGGCCGTGGCACGCATCGAAAACGCCGACAAGCCCGTCGAACCGTTGAGCGCTTCCGTACACCATCGGCTTCCCCTGGCGGACGCAAACGGCGTTGATCACCTTGCGGGCGGCGAGGTTGTCGGATCCGTCGACGATGATCTGGTATGGGCTTGCCAGGTCTTCGGCGTTGGTCGAATTGAAAGTCACGGGATGCAGCTCGAGAATGGTTTGGGGGTTGATCTCACTCAGCCGGCCGCGCGCGCTTTGAACTTTAAGATGGCCCACATCCGGCGCTCCATGCAGGATCTGACGGTGAAGGTTATCGATCTGGACGGTATCCGGATCGACGATCCCGATCCGTCCGACGCCGGAAGCGGCCAGATGGAGCAGCGCCGAGGAGCCCAGCCCGCCGGCGCCGACCACGAGCACGCTTGCCGCGCGCAGCCGGATCTGCCCGGCCTCGCCGACCTCCGGCAGACGCAGGGGACGCGCGAAGCGGAGG
>CAZYSF010000136.1:0-3667 GCA_964649635.1 uncultured Anaerolineales bacterium
TGAACTGACCCCCGAAAACAGGACATGAAAAGAAAGCGCCTCCGAGGCTATACTAGATCGGAGGCGCTTTTCTATGACGGGAAAGAAAGGACAGGTTCACTACACGCTGGAAACGAAGATGGAAGCCGTCCGGCTGTCGGAGGAGGAAGGCTTCTCGCAATCGATGATCACGGAGAAATTGGGGATCCGTGACCCGGGCCGCGTGCGGGTTTGGCTGAGACAATACCGTAAGGAAGGGAAAGCGGCTTTTCTAAAGCCCAAGGGAAGGCCACGGAAGAAGCAGGATCTCGAAGCCGAAGTGAAACGGCTGCGGATGGAGAATGACCTGCTAAAAAAATTCCACGCCGAATTGCGGAAACTCGAGCGCGCGGAGCGCAATATCGGCTGATCTACCAGCACCTAAATACGTATGGGGTGTTGGCCATGTGCGCATTTTTTCGGGTATCGCGAGCATCTTATTATGCTTGGAATAAACGGCAGAAGGGTGTCGATCCGGATAACGAACGGATGCGGTGGATCCAGAAGGCCTACTTGTCTTCTCGTCGGACATATGGGTACCGGAGAATTCATATCTGGCTGGAGCAGGAACAGGGGATATTGGTGAATTCCAAAGCGGTTTTGCGAATCATGCAGAAAATGGGCATTCGATCGATCGCCAGACGTCGCAAGGTTGCCCAGCCATTGGTGTCCCAGGAACGCAACCACTGGTACCCGAATCTACTCCAGCGTGACTTTAGCGCTTCCCGGCCGAACCAGAAATGGGTGACGGATGTTACCTACATCCGTACTGCTCAAGGGTGGGCTTATCTCGCCGCAATCAAAGATTTGTTCGATGGTTTCATAGTGGCCCATTGTTTTACCACTCAGAATACGATCGGGTTGGTAGCCCGATTGTTGGAACAAGCCAAGAAACGGGAACGTGTTAGCGAGGGATTGATCCTGCATAGTGATCAGGGGTCTCAATTCAGCTCACCCAGGTACCGTCACTTGACTCAGGAATATGGAATGACACCTTCCATGTCACGCCGGGGGAATTGTTGGGACAATGCGCCGATGGAAAGCTTCTTCAGTCATCTGAAAGAGGAGGAAGTCCGGCATTGGAATAATCCATCGTTCCGCCAGGCCGGTCTTTGGATCGATGACTATATCCATTTCTACAACTACGAAAGGATCCAGTTAAAATCGAGACGGACACCTTTCCAACTCAGGTGTCCGTCTCTCTAATTTGCCCCGGGGGTCTTTCTTTTCGTGTCTACCCTACGGGGTGCAGTTCATTAGGCCCGTGTCGTTTTTTTATTTCATGTGGCAGGAACCATCAAGCTTACGCGGTTTCGGTTACACCATACCGCTGGCGCCAGCCCAGATGCGCCGGTTTGCCGGCCGCCGATTTCGGCCTGCGGGCGGGCATAGCCGGGCGCGGCTTGCGCGCGACGGTGGCGTTGCGGTTGCGTGAAGCTCCGGCGCCATTCGGCCTGCGCACAGGCGCGGCCGCCCGGGGGGGCGGAGCCGCCTTGTAGTCGAAGCCGTCCACCGTCCGGCGCACGAGCGGTTTTTTCATGATCTTTTCGAGTGTGCGGATGAGGTCGCCGTCCTCGGTGGTGACGAGGGTGAAGGCGTCGCCGCTGCGCTGGGCGCGGCCGGTGCGGCCGATGCGGTGAATGTAGGCGTCGGCGGTGTCGGGCATGTCGAAGTTAATCACGTGCGAGATGTTCTCCACGTCCAATCCGCGGGCGGCGATGTCGGTCGCGACCATGATCTGGTAGCGGCCGTCCTTGAAGCCGCCGAGCGCGGACTGGCGCTGACCTTGCGAGCGGTTGCTGTGCAGGCTGGTGACCTTAAAGCCCGCCTGGCCAATCTGGAGCGCCAGCTTTTCAGCGCGGTGCTTGGTGCGGGTGAAGATGAGCACGGATTCCGTATCGGTCGAGCGCAGCAACTGGAGCAGCAGCGCGGCTTTCAGGTGCTGCGGCACCGGGTAAAGCGCGTGCGCGACCGTATGGACCGGCGCGCGCATCCCGATCATGATCCGCTGCGGATGCGTCAGAGTCTGGGCGGCCAGTTGTTCGATCTCGGCCGGGAAGGTGGCGGAGAAGAGCATCGTCTGCCGTTTGGCGGGCAGGTGCGCCAGGATCCGCTTCACATCCGGCAGGAAGCCCATATCGAGCATGCGGTCGGCTTCATCCAATACCAGGACTTCGACCGAGCCGAGTTTGGCGCGGCGCTGCTGGATGTGATCCAGCAGCCGCCCCGGGCAGGCGACGAGAATTTCGACGCCGGATTGGAGCGCCTGGATTTGCGGACCGGCGCCTACGCCGCCGTAAATGGTGGCGCTGCGCAAGCCGGTCTCCGCGCCCAGCGCGCGGATGACCTCGTGGGTCTGCTCGGCCAGTTCACGGGTGGGCGTGACGATCAGCGCCCGCGTGCATTTGCGCGGACCGGCCAGCAGCCGCTGCAGTATCGGAAGCACGAACGCGGCCGTCTTGCCGGTTCCGGTTTGCGCCGTACCGATCAGGTCGTGCCCGGCGAGAGCCGGCGGAATGGCGCTGGTTTGGATTGGCGTCGGCTCTGAAAAACCGGCGCGGTGGATCCTCGTCATCAGGCGCGAATCCAGGTTGAACTCTTGGAAATTCAAAGTGTGTCCTTTTCTTCAGAAGTCACGCGGATGTCAGGGTTTGAGCGGGGCTCGATCAATGACAGAAGCAACGACTGCTGAACTTGAATGTGTTAATGCGGACATCATACCCGTGGAAGGGGGAAAAGTCAATTGTGCGGCAAATGGCGTCGCCGCACCCGGATTATCCCGGACGCAATGGAAGCGGCTGCGAACACCGATGCTCGCAATCCCGGGTACAAGCCATTCTGCCTTTTACATATAACCTTTTTTTCATTTCCCGACGGGGCGGACTCCCCTTGGCCCGCCTCCGGCGATTCCTGTTGCCCGCCAAAACGGCAGGGTGGGTTGACGAACCAAATATTCGAATGCATTTCACAAAATAATTGTGGTTCGTCAACCCGCCCTGCAACGTAAACCGCATCCGATACCAATTCCGGATTTATTTCACACCTCTCCCGCCACCCACTCCGGAAGGTTAATTGCCGCATGATGCAGGCTGGGGATGACCCGCCATGCCGCTTTCGCCGCTTCGGCGGAGGGGCGCTTCTGATCCGGAATGATCACCACGCGCATCCCGGCGGCGCGCGCCGACAGCACGCCGGGATCGGAATCCTCGAACGCCAGGCACTCCGCCGGCGGAACCCCGAGCCGTTCTGCGGCAAGCAGGAACAGATCCGGCGCGGGCTTGCCGTGCGCCACTTCATCCCCGCCGGCGAGGGTTTCGATTGTTCCCGGAACGCCCGCCAGATTGAGTTTGTAGAGCGCCCGCCGGCGGGATGTCGACGTGGCGACGGCCTTCTTCAGGCCAAGGGAATCCACGGCGGCGAGGAATTCCGCAAGGCCGGGCTTTTGCGGAATACCCTGGGCGGCGATGATTTCGTCCACGCATTCGAGTTTTCGCGCATAAATTTCGTCGAAGGGAAGCTCCGGGCCGTACCAGGCGAGCATTTTGCGCCGGGCATTGGCGACGTTCAGGCCGATCAGCGCGTGGAACTGGTAGGGCTCGAAATCCAGGCCCCGTTCGCGGAAGGTCCGGACCCAGCCGGCCTGCGACAT
>CAZYSF010000137.1:0-3963 GCA_964649635.1 uncultured Anaerolineales bacterium
CCCAGCGCCGGATGCCAGCAGAAATACGGGATATTGAATCCCAGGCCAAGGCACGCATGCAGCAGGTTCTGCCCGTCCTTCACCGTATACGGCTTGCCGTCGACGTAGATGACCGCCATGCGTCAGCTCCAGGGGCACCGGTGTTCGCGGATGTGCCGCTCAAAATCCTCCCGGAAATATTTCAGCGCGCTCTGCAGGGGCTCCATCGCGCCGGGGGCCAGGGCGCAGAACGTGCGCCCCGGACCGAGCAGCCGGGTGTGCAGCGCCAGCCGGTCCAGATGTTCGGCCCGGCCCTCGCCCCGCTCGATGGCGCCCAGGATTTTTTCCGTCCAGGGCAATCCCTCGCGGCAGGGGGTGCACCACCCGCAGGATTCGCGGGCGAAGAAGGCCTCAAGGTTATGGGCCATCCCCACCGGGCAGGTTTTGTCGTCGAGGATGATCAAGGTGCCGGTTCCCAGACGGCTGCCCGCCTTTTCGACGGATGGAAAATCCATGGGCACGTCGAGGTGCTCTTCGGTCAGGAAACCGGTGGATGCGCCGCCGGGGAGAAGCGCGCGAAACGCCGTGCCCTCGCGCATTCCGCCCGCGTGCTCCTCGAGAATTTCCCGGATCGGCGTCCCCATCGGCAATTCCCAAACGCCGGGACGCTTAACCTTCCCGCTCACGCCGTAGAGTTTCGTCCCGCCGTCCCCGGTCAGGCTGAGCTTGCGGAACCACTCGGCGCCGTTGCGGACGATGTGGGGAATATTGCACAGTGTCTCGGCATTGTTGACAATCGTGTCTTTGCCCCACAGGCCGCTGACCTGTGGAAACGGCGGTTTGGCACGCGGGATCGCGCGCTTTCCCTCCAATGCGTTCAAGAGCCCCGTTTCTTCGCCGCACATGTAGCGTCCCGCGCTGACGTGCATATGCAGGTCGAGGCTGAAGGGCGATTGGAGAATATTTTTTCCGAGGTATCCCGCCCGGTACGCCTCGGCGACGGCGTTGCGCAACACGCCCTCCGCCTTCGCATATTCCGCGCGCAGAAAGATGTAGGCGACGGAGGCCTGGATCGCATACGCGGCGAGGATCATCCCCTCGATCAACTGGTGCGGATCGCCCTCCAGGAGCAGGCGGTCCTTGAAAGATCCCGGCTCCATTTCATCCGCGTTGGCCACCAGGTATTTCGG
Source organism: uncultured Anaerolineales bacterium (assembly GCA_964649635.1). Lineage (GTDB taxonomy): Bacteria > Chloroflexota > Anaerolineae > Anaerolineales > RBG-16-64-43 > JAFGKK01. Next base: position 1,170 of record CAZYSF010000137.1, read on the forward strand.
CTGGGTGGCGTCCGGGCCCATCGGGACGAAACTCCACTTCAGTCCGGTGGGGAATCCGGCGCCGCCCCGCCCCCGCAAACCCGAATCCTTCACCTTCCGGGTGACGTCGGCCGGAGGGAGATCGCGCAGGGCCGCGCGCACGGCCTGGTATCCCCCGGCGGCCTCGTATTGCCTGAGGTCCGGCGGCGGGTTTCCGGGTTTGATATTCTGCGTCAACGGCCGTTCCATAATTATTTCTCGCACCCTTCACTTTCCCCTCCCCTGCCCCTTCCATTCCCCCGGGATGGGGAGGGGGAAGAGGCGGGGAGAGAATCCAACGGCCACGTGGGTTCCCCCGCCTACCCGAGCGATCCCGTTTGCACCTTGCCTCCGCGGCGGTAGACGGAGTAGACCACGCCTTTGGGGGAGGTCTGCGACCGCGCCAGGGTGTAGGCACACGGAACTACGCCCTCGTCGAACAACCGCTTTCCGATCCCCAGCAGGATCGGAATTGCAAACAAGCGGTATTCGTCGATCAAGTCGTTCTGGATCAGCGTCTGTGCCAGCTTGCCGCTTCCGTGCACCTGGATTTCGCGGTCAAAGCGTTTCTTCAACGCCGGAACTTCTTCGACAACGTCCTTGATCCCCGTCGTCGCTTTCCACTCAAAAGTATTTCTCGTCTTCGAGGCTACAAACTTGGGCAGGCCGTTGAGCTTGGAAGCAATGGGATCGTTCGGATCGGTGACCTTCGGCCAGTATGCGGCGAAAATGTCGTACGTCTTCCGGCCCAGCAAAAACGCTCCAGCCCGCGCGAAGTTATCCGCGACGATCTGGTTGAATTCGCTGTCGACGTAAGGGAACATCCATCCGCCGTGCACAAAGCCGCCGCTTGGGTCCTCCTGCGGGCCGCCGGGCGCCTGCATCACCCCGTCCAGCGAAAGAAAAGTCGCAATCGTAAGTTCCGCCATGGATTTCTCCTTTTCGGTCCGGTTAAAAAACCGGTCCCGCAAAATCACCAAGAACACGTCCTTTTTTTCCGAACCGAATATTTTCCGCGAGGGATCACGGATACCGGGAAAGTACCCGGTCGAGGTCCGCGGTATTCCAATCCGGGATCAAATCCCCGTCGATCATCACCGCCGGGGCGTGGTCGCAGGCGCCGAGGCAGGCGGACGGCAGAAGCGTGAACCGTCCGTCGGCGCTGGTTTCCCCGAACCGGATGCCGAATTTTCCGGTCAGCGCCGAGTACAGCTGCGCGTACCCCATGATCCAGCAGGAGACGCTGTCGCACAGGCGGATGACATGCCGTCCGACCGGCCGGCGATGGAGGAGCGGATAGAACGTCGCCACCCCGTCCAGCTCGTCAACGGTCATCCCGAGGAACCCGGCCAGGTCGCGCAGCGCGTCGTCGGAAATCCACCCGCGGCGGCGCTGGACGATCTTCAGAGCCTCGATGCAGGCGGACGCCCTTTGCGGGTAATGCGCCGCCTCGTCTTCAATTTCCCGGATCTCTTCCTGGGTCAACATACCGTCGCTCCCGGCGGGTTCATCGGTCCACGTCCGCCAGCACGAAATCCACGCTGCCCAGAATGGCTATCAGGTCCGAAACCATCAGCCCCCGGCTGATGAGCGGGACCATCTGGATGTGCGGGAAGGAAGGCGTGCGGATGCGGGCGCGGTAGGCGTGGATTCCGCCGTCGCTGATCAGGTAATACCCGTTGTGGCCCTTGGTGGCTTCGATTCCGGCGAAGGCCTCGCCGGCCGGAATGACCGGCCCCCAGGCGACGCTCAGGAAATGGGCGATCAAAGTCTCGATGTCGCGCATCGTCCTTTCTTTGGGCGGCGGGGTCGCGAGGGGATGCCGGGATGTGTACGGGCCGGAGGGCATGTGCTTCAGGCACTGTTCGATGATCCGCAGGCTCTGGCGCATCTCCTCCACCCGCACCAGCGCCCGATCGTAGCAATCCCCGTTCGCGCCGGTGGGAATTTCGAATTCGAACTGGTCGTACCCGCCATACGGCCGGCGCTTGCGGAAATCCCAGGCGAAGCCGGTCGAACGCAGGCCCGGCCCGGTCATTCCCCATTCGATCGCCTCCGCGCGGCTGAACGCGCCGATCCCTTTCGTGCGCGCCTGGAAAATCCGGTTTTGAAGCACCAGCCCGTCGTACTCCCGCAGGCGGGCCGGCATGTAGCGCAGGAATTCCCCCACCAGGTGCTGCCATCCCTGCGGCAGATCCTGCGCCACCCCGCCGATCCGGAACCAGCCGGGGTGCATCCGGCCGCCGGTGACGGCTTCGACGATGTCGAAGATCCGCTCGCGGTCGTTGAAGGTGAAGAACACCGGCGAGAGCGCGCCCAGGTCCTGGGTCAGGGTTCCGTACCAGACCAGATGGCTGGCCAGCCGGAAGAATTCAGCCAGCATGATGCGGATCACCTTGGCCCGGTCCGGGACGTCGATCCCGGCCAGGGTTTCCACGGCCAGGACATAGGCGAGGTTGTTCATCGACCCGCCCAGGTAATCGATCCGGTCGGTGTACGGGATGAAGGTATGCCACGTCTGGCGTTCGGCCATCTTTTCCGCGCCGCGGTGATGAAAGCCGATCTCCGGCACGACGTCGACGATCGCTTCGCCGTCCAGCTGCAGGAGGAACCGGATCACGCCGTGCACGCCCGGATGGTTCGGTCCGAGGTTGAGGAACAGGAATTCTGAATCCTCCCCGCGCGGCTTCATCCCCCACTCTTCGGGATGGAAGCGGAGCGCCTCCTGCTCGCGGTCGACCCGCTCGGCGGGCATCTGGAAGGGGCCCGTCTCGGT
>CAZYSF010000138.1:0-3092 GCA_964649635.1 uncultured Anaerolineales bacterium
CCGCGCATGCCCACCGTGACGGTGACTTCCCGGTCCCCGATGCCGCGCGCCCCCTGCTCCCAGAACTCCCTCAGAACCTTCTCGTTCGCGGCGTAATTCCACGGACCGGTGCCGTAACGGGCCCATTCCGCGTGCGCCCGCATCATCGGCTCGTGATGGGATGTGCCGATCACGATCCCGAACTCGTCGGCCGATCGCGGATTGAGCGGATCGTCGTCATGGAACGCGCTCCCCCACATCGCCGGCCACAGGTAGTTGCCCTTCAGGCGCAGGATTAACTCAAAAACCTTTTCGTAAAAGAGGTGGTTGAAACCGCCGAATTTCTCAAGGCTCCATTTGGAAAGCGCCGGCGCTTCGTCGTTGAGGAAGATCCCGCGGAAGGTCACGGCCGGCTCGCCGAGCGTATGGCGCCCCGTGCGAACATACAGTTCCCGCTGCTTCCGCGCCGGCACGTCCGCCCACCAGTACCAGGGCGAGACGCCGATCCGGGCGGAGAGATCCAGCATCCCGTACAGTGTTCCGCGCTTGTCGCTGCCGGCGATGATCAGGGCGTTTTCCACCTGCGGCATCGGATCGCGGATTGCCTGCAGGATGAACTTCTCGCGCTTCCCGGCCAGGTCCGAGACATCCAGTTTGTGTTCGCGCGCCAGCCGGTCGATCAGCGGGCTGCGGCCCAGCGTTCCGATCAGGACCGCATGCTTGGCCGGCGGAATCCCATCCAGGCTGAGGGCGGGTTCGGCGCCGGTTACCCGGGCGATGTCCGCTTGAAGCAACCCCGCCACCCGGATCACTCCGGGATGATCTTCGCGGCAGACACACAGGGGCGCCGACCGGCCGGCGCTGGAAAGGGGAAAACCGCCTTCCGCTTTCTCCGCGGTGATATAGGTTTTTTCCACGCTGCTGTAATCTGCCATTGTCCTGGTCGTCATTGCCTGCCCTCTGGGATCGTAACACAAGCGGGCCTCGCACATCGCCTCGAAAAATAAAAAAAGCCCGGGGTCCAATGCGTCCGGCGATCCAGGCCTTTTTCGAGAACATGCTGAAAGACCCTGCGGGTAATTTTATCCCGGCTGCTTATTTGTACAGAACGCAACGAACCTCGTGCCCTTCATCCACCGTCAGATTCGGGGGTTCTTCCCGATCGCACACATTCGGAACGCGTTTCGCGCAGCGCGGATGGAAGGGGCAGCCCTTGGGAAGGTTGTAGGGATCCGGGACCGAGCCTTTGATCGAAGCCAGGCGCTCGCCGCGATTCTTCTTCGCCCCCAGGCGCGGAATGGATTGCATCAGAGCCTGGGTGTACGGGTGCAGGGGTTTATAAAACAACGTGTCCACGTCGGCGGATTCCACCACTTTGCCGAGGTACATTACCGCCACGCGGTCCGCCATCTGGGCGATCACGCCCAGGTTGTGGGTGATGAACAGGATCGACATCCCGAGTTCATCCTGCAGCTTGCGCATCAGGGTGAGGATCTGGGCTTCGGTGGTGACGTCCAGCGCGGTGGTGGGTTCGTCGGCAATGAGCAGGCTCGGATGGCAGGAGAGCGCCATGGCGATCATCGCCCGCTGGCGCATGCCGCCGGAGAGTTCGTGCGGGTAGCGGTCGATGGTGCGTTCCGGGAGCGGCATGCCGACGTGGTCGAGCATGTCGATCGCCTTCGCGCGGGCATGTTTTTGATTAAGTTTCTGGTGCAGGGAAATCACTTCCCCGATCTGGTTGCCGATGGTGTGGACCGGGCTGAGCGAGGTCATCGGTTCCTGGAATACCATCGATATCTCCGCGCCGCGGATCGAGCGGATTTTACCGCCCTGCGGGTCCAGCTTGGCAAGATCGATCAACTCCTCCTTCTCGCTCAGTCGGCGGTCCGTCCCGGGCTTGCACAACTGGTGATGAAAGAGGATTTCCCCGTTGACGATCTTTCCGCCCTTGGCCACGATCTGCATGATCGACCGGGCGGCGACGCTTTTCCCGCAGCCGCTTTCCCCGACCACGCCGAGCGTGTTGCAGGTGCCGATCTCCAGGTCGGCGCCGTCCACCGCCTTGACGGTGCCCTCGTCGCAGAAGAAGTAGGTTTTCAGATCCTTCATTTGAAGCAGCGGACTGCTCTCGTTCAAGACTGCCTCCTACCGCGCGTAAGGATCGGCGGCGTCTCGCAAGCCGTCACCCAGGAAATTGAATGCCAGCACGGTGGTGATCACCGCCACCGCCGGCCAGAACACCCACGGCGTCAGCGCGATCGAGCGGACGTTCTGCGCCTCCGCCAGCAGCACCCCCCAGCTGATGGCCGGTGCGCGCAGCCCCAACCCGATGAAACTCAAACTGGTCTCGCTCAGGATCATGTAGGGTACCGCCAGGGTCAGGATGGCGATGATGTAGCTGAGGAAGGAAGGCACCATGTGCACCAGGATGATCCGTCCTTCGCTCGATCCCGTCAGGCGGGCCGAAAGGATGAAATCCTCCTCGCGCATCGCCAGGAACCGGCCGCGGACGGTGCGGGCCATGCTCGTCCAGCCGACCAGCGAGAGGATCAGGGAAATCGCGAAGTAGACCCTCAGCACCGGCCATTCCAGCGGCAGCGCCGCGCTGAGCGCCATCCACAAGGGGATGTGCGGGATGGACCGGATGAACTCGATGACGCGCTGGATGAAATTATCGATGGCGCCGCCGTAGTAGCCGGAGATTCCTCCGACCACAATCCCGACCCCCAGGCTGAGGAACACGCCGATCAGGCCGATCGAGAGCGAGATCCGGGCGCCATAGATCGTCATCGTCAGCATGTCGCGGCCCACCCGGTCCGCGCCGAAGAGCATGACGCGTTGCTCCTCATCGGGAACGCCCAATCCGAACAAATGGATGTCCGTCTCCCAAAGTCCCCAGAATTTGTACGCGGCGCCATGGGTAAAAATTTTTATCGGATACCTGACCTCCGTGTTCTCGACGTAAATGGCCTGCCGGGTTTCCGGATCCCGCGACATCTCGGTGAGGTATACGAAAGGGGCGTGCCATTTCCCCTCCGCATCGACGAGCCGGATCACGGAAGGGGGACCCGACATATAGCGGATCGAAGTGGCATCCGGCGAGTAGGGCGAGG
>CAZYSF010000139.1:0-4659 GCA_964649635.1 uncultured Anaerolineales bacterium
CGAAAGCCCCTCCACGATGCGTACAGTCACCCCGCGCTTCTCCGACTCGAGCAGGATCAGCGGCACGGTGGATTCCCCCACCCGCGGGCTGCCGGGGACGGCGTAGCACACGCCCCCGGGCCGCTCCGCCAAACGCAGCACCTCGGCCGCGATCGCTTTATAGACGGCGGAAAAATCATCCTCCTGCTCGTAGAAGGTATCCATCGGCTTCCAGTCCAGGCCGGGAAGCTCATCCACCGCCGGATGGCGCGCGGTGCGCACCCATACCTCATGCGCCGCCGAAAGCGCTTCGTGCGCCTCCCGGGTCAGCATTCCCGCCCCGCCCGGACCCAGCCCGACAATGGTGATCTGTTTTGCCATTGAGCACCTCCAAGGCCAATTCACCGCAGAGGCGCAGAGGGCGCGGAGAAACCGCTAAGGCTTTTTAATTATTTTTCTCTGCGCTCTTTGCGTCCCTGGCCCAGCCCGACCAGGGCGGGCTCTGCGGTGAGAACTTGTTAAAAAACCAAGCCGGGGCAAGTGTACCCCGGCTCATGAAAAATCGATAGGAAAACGCCCTGCGGTGAACGATTACCGCTTGGTGTAAGTGGGCGCCTTGCGGGCCCGCTTGAGACCCGGCTTCTTGCGTTCCTTCATCCGGTCGTCGCGGGTGAGCAAGCCTTCTTTGCGCATAAGCGAACGGAGCGTTTCATCCATCTTCACGAGCGCCCGCGCCACGCCTTGGCGGACCGCATCGGTCTGCCCGGACACGCCGCCGCCGGCCACCCTGGCACTGACCGTCGTCATGCCCTCTTCCCTGCCCGCCACGCGCAGGGCCGCGAAAGCCCGTTCCAGATCGCCCACGCGGGTGAAGAAATCCCTGGCCGCCTTTCCGTTCACGGTCAGCCCGCCGGCCTCCGGGATGATCCGGACCCGCGCGGTGCTTTCCTTGCGCCTTCCGACGCCTTCGAAATATTTAGTCGCCATCGATCGATCCTTTCCTTACGCCAGAACCTTGGGTTGCTGGCTTTCCTGCTTGTGCTCGGGTCCCGCGTACACCTTGAGCCATTTGATGATGGATTTACCGCGCTTGTTGTGGGGCAGCATTCCCCACACCGCCGCGCGGATCACCCGGTCCGGATGCTTGGCCAGCTGATCGCGCAAGGAGACGCTTTTCATGCCGCCCGGGTACCCGGAATGGTGGTAATACATTTTTTCCACGAGCTTCTTGCCGGTGACGCGGATCTTGACGGCGTTGATCACGATCACGCCGTCGCCGCCTTCCACGCCCGGCGTAAAGGTCGGCTTGTGCTTGCCGATCAGCACCGCGGCCACCTTGCTCGCCAGGCGGCCCAAAATCTCGCCGTCGGCGTCGATCACGAACCACTCCCGCTTGATATCGGATGCTTTCGGGATGTAAGTCTTTTCCACGTCGTTTTCTCCACGTACTTGCTTTTTGGGCGGCGGCTTCAGGCTTGCCCGCCGCCGGGATACTCGATTCGCATCAGGCACAACCCGTGAGCCGGCGCGGGCGGCGCCGACCTCCCCTGGGGCGGTATTTCCAACAGGCCGCGGAGGCTATCGCGCGTCCTGCGCCCGCTGCCCAGTTGCAGCAGGGTTCCCGCAATCGTCCGCACCATGCGGAACAGGAATGCGTCCGCTTCGATCCAAAACTCCAGCGCTTCGGACTGCCGCAGCCAATCCGCCCGCAGGACCGTTCTGACCGTGTGCGATCCTTCGCGCGGGGCGCTGCCAAAGGCGCCGAAATCCTTTTTTCCAAGCAGATCGCGCGCCGCGGCGGCCATCGCGTCCGCATCCGGCGCCGGCCACACCCGCAGCGCATACCGTTCCCGCAGCGGGTCCGGCCAGGGCGCCGCGATCACGCGGTAGCGGTAGCAGCGCTTTAGGGCATGATAGCGCGGATGAAAATCCTCCGCCGCGCTCCCGAGAGCCGGGCAGGCGATATCGTCCGGCAGGAGCGCATTCAGCGCGCGCTGCAATTCCTCCACCGGGTGGTTCCACTCCAGATCGAAGGCGATCACCTGCCCCGCGGCATGGACTCCGGCATCGGTGCGTCCGCCCGCCAGCAGCGGTTCATCCGGCCGGCCGAGCGTGCCGAGCGCCGAGCGCAGTTCGCCTTCCACGGTCCGGAAGCCCGGTTGCGCCTGGAACCCCCAAAAGGCGGTCCCGTCGTATGCGATCGTTGCCTGGTAACGTGCCATCTTCCCCCTCCCGAACCCGGGGGTCTAGCTTGCCGCTATTCGACGAACTCGAGCAGCACCATTTCCGCCGCGTCGCCCTTGCGCATGCCCAGCCGCAGGATGCGGGTATAGCCGCCGGGGGTCTTTTCGTAGCGCGGGGCGATCTCGTCGAACAGGCGCTTGACGGCGGCGGCGCTGCCGAGGCGGGATGCCGCCACTCTCCGGGCATGGACCATCTTTTGGTCGCCCGCCTTGATCCCGTGCTTGGCGAGAGTCACCAGCTTTTCCACCGCGCCGCGTATCGCAATCGCCTTGGCGCGCGTGGTGTGGATCCGTTCGTGCTCGAGGAACTGGTTGATCAGGGTCTTCCGCAAGCCTTTGCGTTGCCCGGTGGAGCGCCCTAATTTTTTTCCGGCTATCTGGTGTCGCATGGCGGTCTACTCCGTCTCCGTCTCACGAGCGACTTCGGCGGTTTCCGATTCCGGACCGCGCAGGAAGCCCTTCTCGCGCAATTTTTCCCGCAGTTCATCGAGGCTCTTTTCGCCGAAGTTGCGGATGGATAGCACGGCGTCCTCGCCCTTGTTCAGGAGTTCCAACACTTCGCCGACGGTGGTGATGCCGGTCCGCTTGAGCGAGTTGAACACCCGCACCGAAAGGTCGAGCTGTTCGATCGGCGTCTCCAAGACTTCGCTCGAGATTTTCGGCGCGACCGTCTCGCTCGTGCCGATCGTCAGGCTTTCCTCGCTCACGCCCGCCAGGTCGCGCAGGTGGGCGATCAGGATCCGCGCGCTCTGGCTGAGCGCTTCTTCCGGCCGGATCGTTCCGTCGGTCCAGACTTCGAAGACCAGGCGGTCGTAGTTGGTGTCCTGCCCGACCCGCGCGCGCTCGACGTCGAAGTTCACCCGGCGTACGGGCGAGAAGATCGCGTCCACCGGCAGTTCGCCGATCGGCATCCGCCCGCGCTCGTCGGACGGCGAATACCCGCGCCCCTTCTGGACCGTGAATTCCATGTCCAGCTTGGTTTTCGGGTCGTCGACCGTGAACAGGTACAGGTCCGGGTTGACGATTTCCACTTCCGGCGGCGGCACCACGTCGGCCGCCGTCACGGTGCCCTCGCCGCTTACCTCGAGGCGCATCCGCGCGGTTTCTCCGGAGACCATCCGCAGGCGCATTTGTTTGACCTGCAGGAGGACTTGGGTGACGTCCTCCTTGATCCCCGGGATGCTGGAAAACTCGTGCGAGACGTCGGAGACCCGCACCGAAGTGACGGTCGCGCCCTCCAGCGAGGAGAGCAGCACCCGGCGCAGCGCGTTGCCGAGCGTGATCCCGTATCCGCTTTCCAGCGGGCTTAGCACGAAGCGGGCGTAGTTCTGCGCCACGGCGTCGCGCTCGATCTTTGGCATGACCATGTTGGTGGATATGCTCACGTCGATTCTCTCCTCCGGCGCACCCTGTGGAACCGCGCGCCGTCGTGTCGAACCACGGCCGCCGACCCCGAGCGGAAATCTTCCGCCGGGGAAGACGGACCAGGACGTTATCGCGAGTAAAACTCGACGATCAGTTGTTCGTTCAGACGGATGTCCGAGAGTTCATGGCGCTCCGGCAGCTTGGCCATCCCGCCGGAAAGCGTTTCCAGATCCCGGTTGATCCAGGTTGGAACCGCCCGGCTCTCGGCCGCTTCCGCCAGCTCCTTGAAGTACGTGCGCGTGCGTGAAACCGCGCGGACTTCGATCTTATCGCCCGGCCGGAGCACGTACGAAGGCACGTCGGTCCGGCGGCCGTTAATGTTGAAGTGGCCGTGGGTCACCAGCAGGCGGGCCTTGGCCCGGCTCTCGGCGAAGCCCATCCGGTAGACCATGTTGTCCAGCCTGCTTTCGAGGAGCTGCAGGAGGTTCAACCCGGTCATGCCGCGTTTCTTCAGCGCTTCCGCATAATAGCGGCGGAACTGGGCTTCCAGAATGCCGTACACCCGGCGCGCCTTCTGCTTCTCGCGCAGCTGGCGGGCGTAGTCGGAAAGCCGCTGCCGTTTGAACTGCGCGTCCTTGCCGTGCGCGCCCGGCGCAAAAGCACGCCGGTCGAACGCGCATTTTTCGCTCAGGCAGCGCGCGCCCTTCAGGAAAAGTTTATCGCCTTCACGCCGGCATAATTTGCAGGCCGGACCAATTCTCTTCGACATACCTGATTCCTTCCTCGGCCGGCGGCTCCCGTTGCGCGGAAGCTCCGGCCCGTGATCGATGGATTACACCCGGCGCCGTTTCGGCGGGCGGCAGCCGTTATGCGGAACGGGAGTGACATCCCGGATCGAGCGGACTCTCAGCCCGGCTCCCTGGATGGCACGGATGGCGGCTTCCCGCCCCGGCCCCGGCCCGTTGATGTAAATGTCGAGCTCCTGCATCCCCATCTCCTGCGCCACTTTGGCCGCCTGCTGGGCGGCCATCCGGGCCGCGAAGGGCGTGCTCTTGCGGGAGCCTTTGAACCC
>CAZYSF010000140.1:0-2351 GCA_964649635.1 uncultured Anaerolineales bacterium
AGCGTCGGCCGGACGATCGCCCAGGGAACACCCGAATCGCGCAGAAGGCGTTCCTGCGCCGCCTTTCCGCGGTAGTACGGCAGCGGGGAATCCTCCGCGTTCCCGGTCACGCTGATGTGAACGATCTTCCTCACGCCCGCCCGGGCCGCGCAATCGAAAAGGGTTCTGGTATTCCCAAGCGCCTTTTCGAAGGTCAGTCCGCCGTATTCGAATCGGATCCAATAGGTGTTGAAGAGGGTATCAGCGCCCTGGAGGGCGGCCGTCAACCGGTCCGGTTGATCGAAACCAAAAGGAAACGCGGCAACCGCCGGGCCGAACGGATTGGGCTTGTCGATATGGGTGGTAACGGTGCGAACCGATTGCCCGAGATCGAGCAGCCGGCGGGTGATGTGCCGGCCTATATAGCCGAAGGAACCGGTGACAACAACCATGGTCACTCCTCCGATCTTTCCTTGCCTTACTCACCCCTCCTCAACTCCTCCCGACCTTCGGCCGTCTTCCCCAAATTTGGGGACGACCGGAGAGAGGTTATGTCATATATTAATTATCCTGTAAATCCTGAAATAATCCTGTCTATCCTATCTATTCCTTTCCTGCGCCGGATAACAGCCTCCGCAATATCGGTATCGCTGCGCGCACGGCGCATGCCCGGTGGCTGATCCTGTTTTTTTCCTCGGCGGATATTTCAGCCATCGTTTCCGTCCGGCCCTCGACCCGGAAAACCGGATCGTACCCGAAACCGTTCGTCCCCCGTTCGTCAAAGGTGATCTCCCCGCGGCACTCGCCCTCGGCATACGCCACCTCGCCATCCGGCGCGATGATCGCGATCACGCACACAAAGCGGGCGCGGCGCGGAGCCGGGATGTTGCGCAGCTTTTCGAGCAGGAAGGCCCGGCGCTTGGGGTCGTCGGCGCCCGGGCCGGCGTAGCGCGCGGAGCGCACGCCCGGCTCGCCCCCGAGCGCCTCCACCTCCAGGCCGGAATCGTCCGCCAGCGAAAGCAATCCCGACGCGCGCGCCAGCGCGGCTGCTTTCTTGGCCGCGTTCTCGTGGAAGGTCGCGCCGTCTTCTTCGACCTCGAGCGCGATCCCCAGCTCGTCGGGGAAAACAATTTCGGCCGGCGCCTCGCGCAGCAGGACGCGGTATTCGCGCTGCTTCCCGGGATTGGTCGTGGCGATCAGCAAACGGGGTTTTCCAGTCATATGCCCGCCATTCTCCAATGGTACAATCCGAAACACATTCTACTCCGGAGAGAATCGATGAAGCGCTGGCAATTTTGGATCGGGCTCGCCATCAGCCTCCTGTTCCTGGTTTTCTATTTGCTGCCCCAGCAGAATTGGGCCAAGCTTTGGGAATCCCTGCGCAGCGCGCAGTACCTCTGGCTGATCCCCGCCATCGTGACATATTTTATCGGAGTCTGGTTCCGCGCGGAACGGCTGCACTACATGATGCGGCCGATCAAGCAGGTCCCCGCCCGCACGCTGTTTCCGATCGTCTGCATCGGGTACATGGGCAACAATATCTACCCGGCCCGGATGGGGGAGGTCCTGCGCGCTTACGTGATCAAACAGAAGGAGGGCGTGGCGATCAGCGCCTCGCTCGCGATCGTCCTGATTGAGCGGATCTTCGACGCGGTGGTGATGATGCTGTTCATCTTCGTCAACCTGCCGGAACTCGCGCGAATCGGCAGCGTCGACTCCGGCGTGGGCGGGACGATCCAGCAGGTTGCCGTAATCGGCACCATAATTTTCTTCGGGGCGTTGGTGGTCTTTATGCTGGCCGCGATGTTCCCCGCCGTCACGGCGCGCTTCGCCGCCTGGTCGATCGCGCACCTGATCCCCGTCCGCTTCCGTTCGAAAATCGAAGGCATTTCCGGAAAATTCCTCGAGGGGTTGGCCTGCCTGCGCTCACCGCGCGACGCGCTGATGATCCTTGTGACGTCGATCGTGATCTGGCTGTTCGAAACCGGCAAATACTGGTTCCTCATGCAGGGTTTCGCCTTCAGCGTTTCCTTCTTCGCACTGATGCTGATGAACGGCATCGCCAACATTATCACATCGATCCCCTCCGCTCCGGGATATATCGGGACTTTCGAAACAGCGGGCGTCGCCGCGCTGCAGGCGTACAACGTCGGCAAGGAAGTCGCCACCGCCTACACCGTCGTCCTGCACGCCGCCTTGTGGCTGCCGATCACGCTTCTGGGCGCGTACTACATGCTGCGCATGGGGCTGTCGGTGAAAACAGTGCAAGCGGAAGTAAAAGAGGAAGAGAACGCGGAATAGTACTACCCCTGCCCTCCCAAATCTGCGGCGAAAAGAGCACGGGCTCCATATCGGAGCCCGTGCTTGGTATT
>CAZYSF010000141.1:0-9086 GCA_964649635.1 uncultured Anaerolineales bacterium
TTTCGTCAAATTCGATTTCCACGAGGGATTTCGGATAATTCGCGCGGACGCTGACGACCCCCTCCAACTCGTCCTCCAATCCCTCAATCCGCATCGCGCAATTCGAGCAGTGCATGCCGTTTACGCGAAAAGTCTTTTTCACCATCAAATCAACTCCTCGTGATGTCTCGAACAATTCATAGCCACAAAGGGCACAAAGTTCACAAAATTTAGAAATAACAATCTGGGTGCTGAAAAAACCGAGGCTGTCATTGCGAGGAGCGAAGCGACGAAGCAATCTCCTTCTTTTTCCGAAGGGGGAGATTGCTTCGCTCCCTCCGGTCGCTCGCAATGATACTGTCTATTATTTTTCCGCCTCAATCCTGAAAGATGATCCAGCCGCTGTACATTCCCATCGAACACGAGAAGTAGATCGTCTTCCCGGCTTTCTGGGCCGGAAGTTCGATTTGGACCAGGCCGGTCTGGGGCAGCAATTTCTGGATTTTCAACGACGGGATCACAAAGGCGCGCGAGCACGAGCGATTGTCTTCCGTAACCAGGGTCAGTGTCACCGGAGCCCCGGCCTTGGCGTACAGCACGCCCGGGTAATACCCGTCGTTGCGGGCGGTGAGGGTCAGTTCGCTCGCGGCGGGGGCGGGCGTTCCAGAAAATTCGGGCTGGGACCAGTTGCCGACCGCCAGCCGCGAACCGGCGAGGGTTAGTCCGGAATTGATCGAGATTACCGCCAGCACCAGGACCACAAAGGCGGTCAGGCGAAGGAACCATTTCTCGAGCCGGGCTCCGAGTTGCGTCGCCAGGTAGGCAACGAGGAAAAACACCGGGCTGGTGCCGAGTGTAAACGCGAACATGATCGCCGCCCCCTGGAGCGGAGAACCCGTACCCATCGCCACCGCCATCATGGCTTGCGTCACGCCGCACGGGATCAGCACCGTCAGGGCGCCGAGGAACAGCGGGGTCGCGTACGTTTCACCGTTCTTGGCCGTCCGGCGGATGTAACGGGTGAGAAAGCGCGGCGGCTGGATCGCGAAGTAACGGAATATCGGATGCACGTCCAGCATCCGCAGCGCGTTCCCGAGCATGAAGATGCCGATTCCGATGAACAGGACGGCCTGCATCGCCGGGGTCAACTGCAGCATGGACCCCAGCCAGCCGAGCAGCAGGCCCAGGATGGTGTATGCGACAATTTTAGCCCCCAGGAAAAGTAAAATCGGGAGCGCGGAATTCGGGGGCGCCGCGGATTCGGACCGTCGCTTTCCACGCTTGGGCTGCGGTTGATATTCTTTTTCAATTTCCTGGGCTACCGAACTGGCAAGCAGACCCCCTTGAACCGCAAGGCAACTTAAGCCGCCCGTCGTCAGGCCGGTCAGAAAGGCGATAAATAAATTAGGCATGAGGTCTCCATCAGTTCTGCGAGTATAGCACTTTATCGGCCGGATTAGTCTTATTAATCAAACGCTAACAGTCAAAATGAAAGCGTAGGGCGGTTTCATTGATATCGACCCTCTTTGCTTCCCACGCTCGCCCTGTCCTAACCCCCTCTCCCCGCCCTCGCCCCGGTAGATCGCCGTGGCTCAGGCACCCCTTTCCCCCTTCCCTTTAAGGGCCTGTCCCTGAGCGGAGCGAAGGGAGAAGGGGGAGAGGGGTCGGGGGTGAGGGGGTTAGGACAGAATTTTGAGAAAGGGAGATGAAGGGAAGGAAATTCCAAAAGGGAAACGAAACAAGAATTGGAAATTATGGTTGCCTCAAAACGGTTTTTCGATCAGGCCGGCGGGAACGCACCTTCCAGGGGCGGCATTCCAAAGTCATCGCCTATGGCGGTGGTAATTTACTTTTTGTGGTCTTTGTGGCTATTCATCGCCACAAAAGGCACAAATCGCACATAGAATAAAATCAATTTTAAAATCCTGTAAATCCTGTCTATTATTTTTTCGGCCGCGCCTTCGCCATCGATGGCGGCGGGGCTACAAAGTCTCGGTTTCCAGCTCGTGCGTAGAAACCATCGTCCAGATTCCGCTCGGGCAGGCGGCGGCGCAGAAGCCGCATCCGGTGCACAACTCCTCGTCCACCGTGAAGGATATATTTCCGTTCTCCACGATTCGCCGGATGGCGCTTTGCCCGCAGACGGAAACGCAGATGTTGCAGTCGCGGCAGGTGCCGCACGAGATGCAGCGATCGGCCTCGGCCAGCGGCTCGGAAGGCGGGTAGCTCGGCTGCGGAATGAAGTATTCCAGGTGCAGCCGCTCGCGCGGAATGGCCTCTTTGCGCGGCGGACGGAACGGTTCGCCGGTGGAATCGGCGTGCGCCGCCAGGGCGGCGGTCCGCCCGCTGCCGATCGCGTCGGCCAGCAGGCCGGGCTTCACCGCATCCCCGGCCGCGTAAATTTTCGGATCGGCCGTCCGGCCTTCCCGGTCGGCGGCGAGGTAGGAATTCTTCACCCGCCCGATATTCTCCGGCAACCAGTCCAGTTCGGGGATTTCCCCGACCGCGACGATGACGGTGTCGGCGGGCAGCGGCTCCCCGTTTTCGAAAGCCAGCATGCCGTCGCGATACGCGCGCACGTTAAGCGGCCAGAGGATGCGGGTTCCCAGCGCAAGCGCGGAAGCCCGTTCGCGGCTGGAGGAAGCCGGCGCGCGCACGTCGACCGCGGTCACTTTTCGCGCGCCCGCTTTCCACGCGATGGAACAGGCGTCCATCCCCACGTCGCCGGCGCCGATGACGGCGACCTGCTTGCCGTGGAGGTCCATCGGTAGGGCCCCGGCATTGGCCGCGCGCAGGAATTCCAGCGCGGAGACGGTTTGCTCGTGGCCCGGGAAGGAAAGACTGCGCGGCTTGGTCGCGCCGGCGGCGACGATTACGCCGTCGTGCCGGCGGCGGATGTCTTCGAAAAGTTCCCGGTCAATTTGGACTCCGGTGCGAACCTCGACCCCCAATCCCAGCAGGCGCTCGATCTCCCGGCGGACGATGTCCTTATCCAGCCGGTCATGCGGGATGGCGGAGAACATCTTTCCGCCCAGACTTGAATCCCGTTCATACAGGGTGACCTTGTGCCCGCGCAGCGCGAGCTGCCAGGCGGCGGAAAGCCCGCCGGCGCCCGAACCGACGACTGCGAAGGATTTTCCCGTCGGCGAGGCCGGCTCCGGCGCGGGCAGATCCAGCGAGTATTCCCCGAGCGGGCCGGCGAGGACCGGAAAATCGATGGCCCCGCGGGTGCAGGCCGCCATGCACGGATTGGGGCAGGCGACTCCGCAAACCGATCCGGGAAACGGGCTGTACTCCAGCACCAGCTCGAGCGCCTCGCGGATCTTCCCCAGCCGCAGAAGCCGGATGCGTTCCTGGGTCGGGATCCCGTTCGGGCAGGCGTACTCGCACGGCGCGGCAAAGACCGCGTTGTTCCAGAGCGGGATGGCTGTCCGGTATTTCCCGCGCGGGACGAGCGGGGTTACTTCGCCGGAATCCTCCAGCACGTCGCTGAAGATTCCGCCTTCCACCCACTGCGAGGCGTGGAAATCGGAAAGCGCCCGCCGCGCTTTTCCGGTTTTCAGTTCCTTCGCGGTTTTGGGGACGATTTTGCGCCACTCCGCGCGGGCCGTCAGCGCGCCCAGCAGATCCAAATGCCCCGTGGCTTCCAGGAAGCGCGGCATGCCTTCGGAGAGAAAGCGCCAATCCTCGCCGTCGAGCGCTTCCACGACCTTAACCTCATTCGAGAGTTCCTGGACCGGGCCGCGCACGTACACCGTCCCGCCCACCATCCCAACGCAGGCGCGCTGCCCGAGGACCGAAGGCAGCGCCTCGCATTCGTAACCGCATACAACCGCGATCCCGCCGCCCATGAATTCGAAAGGGAACGAGCCGGTATTCTTGAGGATCCAGAGTTGGGGCGCGGCAAAGGCCGGATCGTGTTTCATCAGCGACCCGGTCCGCGTGCCGGCCCGCCCGCCGATGTAGATCACCCCGTCGGCGGCGCAATGGCCGGTCGTGTCGCCCCCATCGCCGCGCACAACGATCCGCGCGCCGGCGTTGAGCCAGCCCACGTCGGCCGGCGCGGAGCCTTCCACCACAATTTCGGTTCCCGGCATGCCCATCGAACCCACGCGCTGCCCGGGATTGGTCACCGTGAAATGCAGCTGCCGCCCGAGGGTATCCCACAGCGGGCCGCCGATGTCGTGCTGGCCGGCCGCGTCGATCACGAACTCGGTTTCGCCCTCCGCCATGGCGGCATAAATCCGCTGCAGGAGATCCTGCGTCGAGGAGCGTTGGTTGTCGGAAAAGGTCGATATGTGAAGCATGGTGTCTTCCTTCGTCTGTCCAAACCCCCTCTCCCCGGCTTCGCCCGGGAAGAACTCCCGGTCCAAGTCACCCTTCCCCGTAAGGGGAAGGGTGAGAGGGGGCGGGGGTGAGGGGGTTAGGACGGCGTCAGCACGCGTACCCGATTTGCAGCCGGTCGGCGACCACCTTGTCCATCGAAATCAGCGCATCGCTGCGCCCGATGGGCAGGCTCGAATTGCCGATCGGCGCCATGAGCTTCTTGAATTCCTGATCGGTGGCCAGGAAATAATCGACGATGTTCTGCGCCGCCGCGTCGACATCCAGCCGCGCCACCAGCGCCGGATCCTGGGTGCAGATCCCGACCGGGCACTGGCCGGTGTTGCAGGCGTTGCAGCGCCCCTTCTCGTCGCCGACGCACCCGGCCGCCTGCAGGAAGATTTTGGCGGCGAACACGCCGTTCGCGCCGAGGCAGATGGCTTTGAAGGCGTCCGCCGCGAGGTTGCCCGTCTGGCCGAAGCCGCCCCCGGCGAAAATCGGGATCTGCCCCTGCAGCCCCTGGGCGGCGGCCTCCAGATAACAATCGCGCAGCTTGGAAAGCACCGGGTGCCCGGAATGATCCAGGCTTACCTCGTGCGCGGCGCCGGTCCCGCCCTGAATCCCGTCCATGAAGAATCCGCCGACGATGTGATACGGATCGCGCACCAGGTTGTTGAATACTGAGACCGAGGTCGAGGACGCCGCGACTTTGATCGCCACCGGAACCCGGAACTGGAACGCGGCGTTCATGCTCAGGAACATCTTCTGGACGCTTTCCTCGATGCTGTACAGCCCCTGGTGGTTGGGCGGGCTCAACAGGTCGGCGCGCGGCACGCCGCGGATGGCCTGGATATGGGGCGCCACCTTCGCCGCCGGCAGCAATCCGCCGTCGCCGGGCTTGGCGCCCTGGCCGATCTTGATCAGGATCGCGGCCGGGTCGGCCGTCATCTGCGGCATCGCCTTGATGATCCGGTTCCAGCCGAAATGCCCGGAAGCGATCTGCAGGATCATGTATTTAAGATGTTTCGAGGTGAGCAGTTTTACCGGAAGGCCGCCTTCGCCGGAGCACATCCGCACCGGTAGGCCGCACTCCTCGTTGAGGTAAGCCGTGGCCAGCGCCAGCGCCTCCCACATCCGCCAGGAGAGCGCGCCGATCGACATGTCCCCGATCAGGATCGGGTAGATCCAGCGCACGAGCGGCACCCGGCCGGCCGGCATGAGTTTTCCGTTTTCCACCTTGAGCGGAAGCTGGTCGGCGGGAAGGCTCCGGCCGAGCGGGGTCAGCAGTTCGAAAGTGTGCCGGGCGGCGTCGAGGGAAGGATCCGTCATCTGGCTGATCCGCCCGACTTTGATCGAATCCAGCACGCGCCCGGAGATCAGGTGCGCGCGCCCGCCGCGTTTGATCGGAGCCCCGCCCTGGCGCGCCACAACCGCGAACCGGTTGTGCAGGTTCGCGACCGGGCGGATCGACCCGGTCGGGCACACCTTTTCGCACATCCCGCAGCCGCGGCAGGCCAACGCCTGGTCGTTCGACTGCCGGATGGCGAGGATGACTTCGGTCGTATCCAGCGGAACGGGGACGCGGCCGGCCGAGACGGTGTGCCCGCGGCGCTGCAGCTTGGGGTTCAATGAACCGAACGTGCAGGTGGCGACGCACGCGCCGCAGCGGATGCAGGTGTCGGGATTCCATTTGATCTTCCACGGCTGGTCGACGGCATGCGCGTCACGCACAAACACCGGCGCCGCCAGCGGCACGCGGGTTCCCGCCGCCGGCTTGGCGCTGCCGCAGGGCGGCCGCGATCCGGCGGGTTTGGGCGCGAGGGAAGAGGATCCCTGCCGCTGGTCGATCTCCCAATCGGTTATTGCCGCCATCGCTGCACCTCCAGGTCCGAACCCACCACCACCATTTCCCGTTCGCCGGGATAAATATCCTCATCGCTGTCGCGGTCCGGGAGAATCCGGTTGATCCCGCACACCTCCGACGCGGCGACCACCATCCCGCCGCCCCTGCCGATCACCACCGGGCGCAGTTTTTTCGCGTCGCAGGCGATTCCCATCCGCCCGTCGGGCAGGGTGAAGACCACCGTGTTCGGCCCGTTGATTTCCAGGTTCTGGCAGGACTGGCGGATCTCGTACAGGACCGGGGCGTCGGGGCGAAGCGCCATCTCTTCGAAGGGGAGCGGCGTGATCACATGTTTGTAATATTCCACCGGCCAGCCGAGGACCTCCACCACGTAATGCAGCGTGTAGAGGAAGCTCTGCGTGTCGGATTCAAACCCGATGTAGGCCGCGCTCAGGGTCTGCTGGAATTCCCGGTTCTTCTGGAAGAAGGTGTTCTCGCCGTTGCCCATCAGGGTGTACCCCTCGAGGAAAAACGGGTGGGCGGCGTAGCGGACGATCTGGTAGTTGGTGTTCTGCCGGCACTGGGCGCTGATCACCCGCGCCCGCAGCGGATGATCCTCATCCGAAAGCCTGAACGCGGTGCCGATGTCGCGCGGATCGCCGATCTCCTTGAGGGTGAGCACATCCGGCCAGAAGGAATAGACGTAGCCTTCCCCGCCCTCAGAGAGGGCTTGCCGCAGGGCGAGCTGGGTCTCGACCAGCAGTTTCTTCTGCTCGTCGAACGGCCGGCTGCGGAACTCGTCCGGGTAGCGGTAATTGCGGAAGACGTACAGGGGCATGCGCTGAATATCCAGCGCGGCGGAAGGATCCACCCCGGGCTGCCAATCGAATTCCAGCCCGAAGCCCAGCCGCGCCATCATGCGCTCGGCCAGCTCCAGCCCGGCCGGGGTGCAGGCCATCGAGAGCAGGGGGACGTCTTTGTGCGCGGCAAACGCGCCGTCCAGGTCCTGCATCACCATCGCAAAACCGGAGTTGTCGTGGCCCTTCTGCATCGCGGCCATCATCTGCAGGATGGGCGCGGGGGAGATTGGTTCTTTGGATTTGATTGCGGCGATACGGCACATGCTTCTATCCGCCTTTCAGACGGTACGCTCGATGGGCCTGTTTTTCCATGGATTTCAAGCCTAAGTCTAGGCCTTGGCGGGCAAAACGTCGTCCTGATAGCAGGCCATTTCGCTCTTTACCCCGTTTGGGGGGGAATTCATGCGGGTGATGGCTGAACCAGTTATAAAATACGGCTCAACATTTCAGGGGGGAGCCAAAAAACACCCAAATGGGGAATTGCCCGCAGGGCTGGACTGCGCGAATATAGGGGAAATCAAATCGCAGTCCCGGCCGCGAAGCCCCCGGAGGAAACCCATCCCTCCGGGGATTTTTATTTAAGGAGAAAACCGATGCCCGAGATCAACTCCGGAGACACCGCCTGGATGCTGATTTCCACCGCGCTCGTGCTCGTAATGACGCCGGCGCTCGCGTTCTTCTACGGTGGAATGGTCCGGCGAAAAAACGCGCTCTCCACACTCAATCTCAGCTTCATCACGATCGCGCTGATCAGCCTGCAATGGGTGCTGTTCGGCTACTCGTTTTCGTTCGGAAAGGGCCTGGGAGCCTTTCTCGGCGGCTTTACCTACCTTGGGTTGGAAGGGGTGGGAGCCGCGCCGAACGCCGAATACGCCGCGACCATCCCGCATCTGGCCTTCATGGCCTACCAGATGATGTTCGCGATCATCACGCCGGCGCTCATCACCGGCGCGTTCGTGGAACGGATCAAATTCAAGACGTATCTTCTGTTCACCCTGATCTGGGCCACGCTGGTCTACGACCCGGTCGCGCACTGGGTGTGGGGCACGGGCGGATTCCTGCGCAACCTGGGCGCTCTGGATTTCGCCGGCGGGACGGTCGTGCACATCCTGGCCGGTTTCTCCGCGCTGGCGTTCGCGCTGGTGATCGGCGCGCGCAAGGGTTTCGGCAACGCGCCGATGGAGCCGCATAACATCCCGTTCACGGTCCTCGGGGCGGGCCTGCTGTGGATGGGCTGGTTTGGGTTCAACGGCGGCAGCGCCCTGGCGGCCAACGGGCTGGCGGTGAATGCGGTGGTGACGACGAATACGGCGGCAGCCGCGGCGGCCCTCAGCTGGATGCTGATCACCTGGCGCCAGAACAAGCCGAGCGTCCTCGGGATCGTGACCGGCGCGGTCGTCGGCCTGGTCGCCATCACTCCGGCCGCCGGATACGTCACGCCGCTGGCGGCGATCGTCATCGGGGCATTAGCCTCGCCGATCAGCCTCCTGGCGATCAAAGCCCGCCAGAAGATGGGCCTGGATGAATCGCTCGACGTTTGGGCCTGCCACGGCATGGGCGGCACTTGGGGCGCGCTGGCCGTCGGCCTGTTCGCCACGAAGGCGGTCAATGCCGCCGGCGCCGACGGATTGTTCTACGGCAACCCCGCCCAGTTGCTCATCCAGGCGGCGGCCGCGGGCGCGGCGATCCTGTTTGCATTCGGGATGACCTACCTGCTGGCCCGCATTCTGAAAGCCCTGGTGGGCCTGCGGGTGTCGCACGATGAAGAGGAAGTCGGCTTGGATATCAGCGAACACGGTGAGCCGGCCTACGCCTAGCGCGGGGCCGAAAGGAGAAAACAGCATGACAAGGAAAATCGAAGCCATCATCCGCACCGAGAAACTGAACGACGTCAAGGACGCGCTTCACCGGATCGGGATCATCGGGATGAACGTATCGGAGATCCGCGGCCACGGCCGCCAGGGGGGGATAAAACTTTCCGGCCGCAACGGGGATTACACGGTGGATCTGCTGCCGCGGATCCAGTTGAACATCGTCCTGAGCGATAAAAACGTCGATAAGACGGTCGAGGTCATCCGCCA
>CAZYSF010000142.1:0-3799 GCA_964649635.1 uncultured Anaerolineales bacterium
CCTTCGCCGTATCGCTCGCCATGTCGGCCGCGGCGCTCTTCTCGCTCGGCGCCGCCAAGGTCGTCGTCACCCACCGCAATCCGCTCGTCAGCGGGCTGGAGATGCTCATCGTCGGCAGCGCTGCGGCGGCGGTGGCTTACGGGGTCGGCATTTTACTCAAGGGGATTGTCGGGGGCTAGCGCAGGGGCGGCGGGTGCCCCCATCCGGATCGGATTAATCCGGCGGGTCCATTAAACAACGCATCGGCCGCTTCGGTCGATGCGTTGTTTATTAATCCATTTCTTTGTCGCGTTCGGGTGCGCTTTCAGGATTTCTTTTCCTCTTCCGCCGCCTTTTCCTTTTCCCCGTCATCGTCCTTCAGCGACTTGCGGAATTCACGGATGGCGGAGCCGATTTCCTTAACCCGCCCCAAGCCGAAGATAAGCACCACGATAACCAGGATGATCAGAAGTTCCGGGAGTCCCAATCGGAATGGCATGGTTCGTTCCTCCTAAGCTTTATGGCGGGTTTCACCCCGCCGGTTTTTACCGGTTCAGCAGTTTCTTCGCGCGCCCGAGAACGGCGTCCGCGGTGAAACCGAGTTTCTCCTGCAGCACAGCCAGCGGCGCCGAAGCGCCGAAGGTATCGATGGCCAGGATGTCCCCCTGCCCGCCGACCCACTTCTCCCAACCTTGTGACACGCCGGCTTCCACCGCCAGGCGCGCCGCGCATTTGGATGGCAGGACGGATTCGCGGTAGGCGGCATCCTGCGCGCCAAACAGCTCCCACGACGGGAAGGATACCACTCTTGCCGGGATCCCCTCCTGATCCAGTTTTTTGGCGGCTGCCAGGACTGGATGCACTTCCGAGCCGGATGCCATCAGGATTATGGCGGGGGCGCTGGCCTTGGATTCCCACAAAACGTAGGCGCCCTTCGCCGTTCCCTGCGCGCTTTGCGTTTCCGAACGGTCGAAGATGGGAAGGTTCTGCCGGGTGAGGGCCAGCACAGTCGGCCCGTGATTTCGTTTCAGCGCGATCTTCCAGGCTTCGGCGGTTTCGGCCGCGTCGGCCGGGCGCACCACGACGAGGTTGGGGGTGGCCCGCATCGCCGCCAGGTGTTCGATTGGCTGGTGGGTGGGTCCGTCTTCCCCGAGCCAGACGCTGTCGTGGGTGTAGATCCAAAGCGTGTGCAGGCTCGAGATCGCGGAGATCCGCACCGCCGGCCGCATGTAGTCGTAAAACACCATGAAGGTCGAGCCGAACGGGATGAACCCGCCGTGGTAGGCCAGGCCGTTGCAGATGGCGCCCATCGCGTGTTCGCGCACACCGAAGTGCAGATTGCGCCCGCTGTAATCCCAGCCGCCTTCGACCGCGCCTTCGATTTTTTCCAGGGGTCCGTCGGGCTTCTGGAAGTTGCCCAGCTTCTTCATCCAGGTGAAGGTGGAAGGGTTGAGATCCGCCGCGCCGCCGAACAGTTCCGGAAGCGCGTCGGCCAGTTGCTGAAGGATCTTCTCCGACGCCTTGCGGGTGGCGATATTGCCGTCGGCGGGGGCAAAGGCCGGGATTTTTTCCTCCCAGCCTTGCGGGAGTTCCCCGGCGATCCGGCGGCGGAGTTCGGCGGCCTGCTCCGGGAACTGCTTCGAATATTTTTCCAGGAGCTCCTTCCATTCCTTTTCGAGCCGCGCGCCCTCCTCCGCGCTCCGGCGGTAAACCGAGAGCGCCTCGGCCGGGAGGGTAAACATCGGTTCGACCGGCCAGCCCAGCTTCTCTTTGGCGCCGCGCAACTCATCGGCCCCGAGCGGGGTGCCGTGCGCTTCGCTTGAATCCTGCTTCTTCGGCGCGCCGTATCCGATGTGCGTGTGCACGCGGATCAGGGTCGGCTTGGCGCTCTGCCCGCGGGCTTCGGCCAGCGCCTTGTCAACCGAGGGCACGTCGTTGCCGTCCTCAACCGTCAGCACCTTCCACCCGTAGGCCGCAAAGCGCGCGGCGACATCCTCCGAAAAACACAGCCGGGTCGAGCCGGAGAGCGAGATTTTATTGTCGTCGTACAGAACGATCAGGCGGCCCAGCCCGAGGTGCCCGGCGAGCGAGCAGGCTTCCGACGCGACCCCTTCCATCATGTCACCGTCGCTGGCGATCACGTAGGTGCGGTGTTGTATAACCGGGAAGTCGGGGCGGTTGAAACGCGCCGCCAGGTGGGCCTCGGCGATTGCCATGCCGACCGCATTCGAGATCCCCTGCCCCAGCGGGCCGGTGGTGGCTTCCACCCCGGGCGTGATCTCCGTCTCCGGGTGCCCCGGCGTGCGGCTTTCCCATTGGCGGAAGCGCTTGATCTCCTCGAGCGGCAGGTCGTATCCCGTCAGGTGCAGCAGCGCATACAGGAGCGCCGAGCCGTGCCCGGCGGAGAGCACGAACCGGTCGCGGTCGAACCATTTGGGGTCGGCGGGATTGTGCCGCAGGACCCGGGTCCACAGCGTGTATGCCATCGCCGCGGCGCCCATCGGCAGCCCGGGATGGCCGGACTTCGCCGCCTCGACCATATCGGCGGCGAGGAAGCGCAGGGTGTTGATGCAGAGGGCCTCTTGCGTGGAAGTTACTTTTTCGTTTGCCAACATCGGTCATCCTTCCTGTTTGCTGCTTTTCATCAAAGGTCTCGGCCGACCACAGACGATAGACGATGGACCACAGCCGGTTCTATACCTTCTTGGTTTCCTCGTCTACTGTTTGCGGTCGATCGGTTTTGTACTTTCCATGGTCAATCGTCCATGGTCGGTTTTGTGTTCTTTCCATGGTCTTTCGTCCATGGTCCATGGTCTGACCCGCGGAGCAGTATTTTACCGCACCGTCAATTAAGCCGAAAGACGGTTGACCGCCCCGATCCTGTTCCCATCCCCAATTCGGGTAGAATACGCCATGGAAATCCAAATACCAAACATGGAAATACAACATGACCGGATTCTGCTCGGAGATTGCCGCAAACTCCTGCCGCAATTGCCGCGCGAATCCGCAGACCTTATTTTCGCCGACCCGCCCTACAACCTCCAGCTGCGGCAGGAACTCTACCGTCCCGACAGCTCGCGGGTGGACGCGGTCGACGACAGGTGGGACCGGTTTTCCTCCTTCGAGGAATATGACGGCTTCACCCGCGAATGGCTGTCCGCCTGCCGGCCCCTGCTCAAACCGTCCGGCAGCCTGTGGGTTATCGGCAGCTATCACAACATCCACCGCGTCGGCGCGATCCTGCAGGACCTGGGGTACTGGATCCTGAATGAAATCGTGTGGATAAAATCCAATCCGATGCCGAATTTCCGCGGCGTACGGTTCACCAACGCGCACGAAACCCTGTTGTGGGCGGCGCGCGAACGCGGGGCGCGCTCGACGTTTCATCACCACGCGATGAAATCGCTCAACGAGGACCTGCAGATGCGCTCGGATTGGATCCTCCCGGTATGTTCCGGCGGCGAGCGGTTGCGCGAGGCCGGTGAGAAAGTGCACTCCACCCAGAAACCGGAGGCGCTTCTTTACCGCGTAATCCTTTCCAGCACAGATCCCGGCGCGCTGATAGTGGATCCGTTTTTCGGCTCGGGGACGACCGGCGCGGTGGCCAAGCGCCTCGGCCGGCACTGGATCGGCATCGAGAAGGACCCCGCCTATGTCGCGGCCGCCCGGCGTCGGATTGACGCGGTGCCGCAATCGGAAATCCGGCCGGAGTACCTTTCGACCCCCAATCCGCGCAAACGCAAGCGGATCCCGTTCGGGCGCTTGCTGGAGGCGGGCTTGATTTCCGCGGGCGATACGCTTGTATTTACTGCCCGCGGCG
>CAZYSF010000143.1:0-7759 GCA_964649635.1 uncultured Anaerolineales bacterium
AAAAAGGGCTGCCTTGTCTGGCAGCCCCGGTTCGCTTCTCTTCTCTTTTTGCTTCCTGTTGGTTACGATTCCGCTCCAAGGGCTGCCCGTGCGTGAGTATGGCTCTCGCCAAGGACGAGAACCAAGATCGCAATTACGACAACCAGGAGAATATTCGACATTTGATGCTTTTCTCTCTTGTGGCAATTCTAACTCATTATAAAAATGCTGTCTATTAGCATGATTCATAATATTTACCCAATAATGTTGTACAATATGCACAATAAAAGGAGAAAATGGTCACTATTTTGGATGATTTTAGTCCATTTATTAGGTGAAATAATGCCCTTCAACTCGCCCCTCCCGCTTCATACGTTGCTTGACCTGCTCCCTTTGAATTCATTTGAGTGGATCTCCGGAGAAGAGGCCGCGCCCGCGACGCTCATCTCCTGGATCGCGTTCGGCGTCGCCACGGCGAAACCCGGCGATCTGCTGCTCCTGCCCGGCGGTGAATTGGATAACACCCAACTGGAAACCGCGTTGCATGGGGAGGCGTCCGCGATCGGGATCATCGGCAGTAATGCGATCGACCGGATGCCGCCCGCCGGCAAACCGGTGATATTGTTTCCGGCCGATCCAAACCGTGAGCAGGATGCCGAAGCGCAGTCCCGCGAAATCCATCAACTCCTGCTGCGCGCTTTGATGGCCCAAAAATCGATCCTGCTCGAACGCGGCGCCAACATTCAAACCCGGCTGACCCAGATCGCCGCCCGCGGCGAAGGGCTGGCCGGCCTGGCAGCCGCGATGCGCGAGATGACCCAGCACGGGATCCTCGTCCAGGACAAGCGACTCACGCCGCTCGCCTCCAGTCCGAGCACGGACCTGCGTTCGGTCTGGAGCGATCTGCTCGCGCAGCTGGCCGAACTATCGACCCTCCCCGAAATTCTCCGCGACCGCCGCCAGGCGGGGGAAGCCCCGGCCGTTTCCTCGGAGCCCCTGCCCGGCGGGCTGGAACGCATGATCGCTCCGATCGTCGTCGGCGATGTCGCCCGCGGCTATCTGACGGCGGTTGGGATGCTGGGCGGCCTGGATCAGACCGACCGGCTTGTCCTGGAACAGGGCGCGCTGGTTTGCGCGATCGAAATGGCGCGGGCCAAGGCGGTGCGTGAAACTGAAAAACGCCTGCACGGCGACTTGCTCTCCGCGCTCCTGCGCCAGAATCTTTCCGCGCGCGACGCCCACCTCTGGGCGCAGAACATGGGGCTCGACCTCGAGCTGCAGCACACCGCGGTCCGTTGGGCGTGGGAAGGCGCCTCGCCGACGCTTCGCCGGCTGGAGACGCTGGTCAACGGCGAGGTCAGCCGTTCCGGATCTCCGGTGATCGTCTCCTCGCTGAGCGGTGAGGTGATTGCTTTTTGCGAAGGACCGCGTGAGACGGGCCGGCCGGCCGCGGCGATCTCGCTCGCCCAGGCGGTGATCGACCTCGCGTCCAAAGAGCATCCCGAATCGGTCGTGCGCTGCGGGATCGGAATCCCCGCGGGGGATCTCGGGGCGTGGCAGCTCTCTTTCCGGCAGGCCGGACAAGCCCTGGATATGGCGCGCCGTTTGGGCGAACGGAAGCCGCTGTACTATATGGATCTTTCCGTTTACCGGCTGCTGTTGCAGTTCGAAGACCATCCCGAGCTTAAGGCCTTTGTTCAGGAAACTCTCGGGCCAATCCTCAACCACGAAAATTCGGACGAGTTCCTGGCCACCCTCGAGGAATTCTTCACCCATCACGGAAATTTATCGCAAACCGCCGAAGCGCTTTTTATCCACCGCAATACGCTGACATACCGGATGGACCGTC
Source organism: uncultured Anaerolineales bacterium (assembly GCA_964649635.1). GTDB lineage: Bacteria > Chloroflexota > Anaerolineae > Anaerolineales > RBG-16-64-43 > JAFGKK01. The sequence continues at coordinate 1,829 of CAZYSF010000143.1, forward strand.
TGGCGGCGGTATCGCAACTGGACCTGGAGAATCCGGATACGCGGCTGGCTGTGCAGTTGGCGCTCAATATCCGGCGGATGCTGAAAGCGGCGTAAAATCTTCTCCACGAAGAGGACGAATAAATCCTGAAGAACACGAAGGTTATAGATATAAATTTCTTCGTGTCTTTCGCGGATCACGCCGCTATCCCTTTTCCAGATTGAGGGGGCATCCCCATACTCTCCTTCCCGATAAATCATCTATCCCAGTACCTGTAATTCAAAAATATTGGCATCCGTCGAGAAAACATTATTCAATAATTCCACTTGCAGGATGGTTTTAGGCCGAATACCATGCCCAGCCAAGTATTGTGACATTTTTACAGTCTGCTTCCGCGCATTCTTTTTATGATAGCAAACGCACAAGAAATCTCCGGCTGGAATGGCGGACACGATAGAAGGATTGGAGAATTCATCCGTTTCAACAGTGTTAAATATCCTTGCGGGATAAAACCCAGCGTTTTCATCCTTTTTGAACAACATCCCGGTTTCATACGTGTTTATCAGACGAGCCTCTTCCATTATTCGGTCAAACTTGGAGAATTCAATAATCGCGTCCTCGTCGCTGTCGATATTCTCAATTTCCAGGGTAACGACATCCCGTTTTGGAATGTGTCTTTTATAAACGTTTTTTTGTGATATTGACGACATGGCATGCCGGATTGCAGTTTGCACCCCGTTCATGCCTTGGATCGTCTTTTTCAACTCGAATATTTTCCGGGCAGTAATTGCGCTTTGGGTGTTTAATAGTTCCAACAGCTCCTCCATATCCTTGTGAATCATGATATCCCGAAGATCCTTCGGACTAATATCCATAGCCCGGGCGGCTTTAATAATGTCTAGGAGGATGAATTGCTCGATGGAATAAAACCGGTACCGGTTGGTTGGATTGATGTAGCAGGGTTTCAACAACCCGATTTTTTCGTAAAAACGCAACGCTTTTACGGTTATCCCCTTAATGGATGAAATTTCACCGATCGAGAACAGTTTTTTATGCATACTTGACTCTCCCCTAAGGGTATAGTTTACACTAATTTATTACTGAAGGAAAAAGCTGCTGGTGCTAATAGCTAATTTCCTTTTTTTTGGATATTTATTTTGGAAGTGATAAAAAGGAGAAAAGGATTATGAAATCGCAAGGAAGTTCAGCCATGAGCGCAAATCCCGAATTGACGGCGTTAAAAAGCAATGGGATAAAAGCCCTACAAATACTGCTTTTCTCTATTCCCGTGATATACATTGGGATTATTCTGACAGTGTTTGTTCATGAAGTGTTCGGACATGGACTGACGGCCCTCTTCCTGGGTGGTCAATTCAATAGCTTCAGTATATTTCTGGATGGGATGGGGTACGCTAATATTGATGTGTCCAATCTGTCTGATTCAAAAATAATCCTCGTGCTTCTCTCGGGTGCTGTTTTTACCACGTTATTTTCCGTTCTCTTTTTGATCCTTGGTTTGGTGTTCAGAAAAAAGACCTTTGTATCGGCAGCTTTCCTATATTTCGCATTTGCCAGCCTGTTGGATGGCGTGCCGTATTATTTATGGGATGCAATCTTCCTTGGTGGAGTGGGTGATTATTCACATATTTGGACGCTGTATCCCAATTTCGCCGGAAGAATTACATTGATCATCCTCTGCGGTTCCCTGCTGTTTTCGGGAATCGCCTTCTTCAACTTCCTGTTATTGAAAAACTGGGGTGGTTGGATGGCAGAGGTCAAACCGTTGACCACGAAATGGAAAATCGTTTTGTGTCTGATAATTTTCTCATTGCAGGTTATGGGATGGCTGTCGTTCGATTGGAATCAGCTTATTCCGGGAATTGGCCTCCTGCCAAGCACAGCGGCGATAGTATTAACCCTCTTTTTCCTTATTTTCCTGTCAATCGTTCAAAAAATAGATGAAAATCTGCCGCCCCGGCAAAAGGCATCGCATTCGGAAAGGGCTATTGCCCTTGCATGGATTTTTTGCATCGCATTAGCGATCACGATAATGGTGTGGTTTCAGAACGGGGTAACCATCTAGAAACCGGCGGGGATGTTTTTATGAAAATAAGGAGGCTTTCTCATATCAAACAATTCCGGGTGGAGATTGGGTTTCGCATCTCCGCCCGCAAGTCCCGCGAGCGGATGTCAGTCGGCATGCTCGACCACGGCGTGTATTCTCTTTGGCTTTCAGAATAGGAAACTTCGCCAGCGTGATCCAACACATTATCGATAATCCCGGACAGCCGTCAGGTCCGCGCCTCGCTCACTAACACGGATTATCCTGAATCCGCCAAGCCGACTCCTGCAAGTCACATCCATTTCTTCGACAAGCTTATAATTACCGCATCTTGCTCTTCGTTCGATCGTATGGCTTGAGCGCGGAAAAACCGGAGGACCGTCGTGCAAATTCGTACCGTTCAATCCCAAAAGGACCTCGCCGACTTCATCGAACTTCCGTACCGCCTGTACCGCCGGGATCCCGTCTGGGTGCCTCCGCTCCGAAGCGATCAATGGAATCAGTTCGACCCCAAGCGCAACCCGATGCTCGACCATTGCGAGTATGCCCTGTTCCTTCTGCAGGACGGGTCCGAGGTCGTCGGACGGATCTCCGCGTTTATCGACCGTTTGGCGATTGACTGGTGGAAGGAACCGATCGGCCTGTTCGGATCGTTCGAATGCATCGCCGATGAATCGGCCGCCCAATTGTTGCTGGGCGCCGCGCAGGAGTGGCTCGCCGCGCGCGGGATGAAAGCGATGCGCGGTCCATGGTCCTTCGCATCGCAGGAATGGGGATTGGTCGCGGATGGATTTACCCCCTCCCCCGTTATCATGGCGCCGTACAATCCGCCTGCGTACAATAAATATATGACCCGTTTCGGGCTGTCAAAAGTGAAGGATCTGCTAGTCTATTACATTAACTCGAAGGAAGGTTATAAAATCCCCGAAAAATACCTTCGCTTAACCACCCGGATTCAGGATCGGCTGAAAGTAACCGTCCGTTCGGCGGATATGCGAAACCTGGAAAAGGAAGTTGCGACATTCGTCCGTCTAGCAAATAAATCGATCGCCAACAATTGGGGCTTCTATCCGATTACCGAGGCTGAAGGGAAGGCGATCGCCCACGATATGAAACCGATACTCGACCCCAGGCTCGTTCTATTCGCCGAGGATTCAAAAGGGGAGGCAATCGGTTTTGCCATGGCGCTTCCGGACGTAAATACGCTCTTAAAGGGGTTGAACGGGCGTTTGCTTCCCTTCGGGTGGATAAAATTATTATTCGGCTTGCCGCGCATCCGGGAGTACCGGATGTGGGCGCTCGGCGTGGTCCCCGAATATCAGGGCAAAGCGGTGGATGCCCTCATGTACCGGAAATTATATGAGATCCTCGCCCGCCGTGATGTGCGGATGGAGATTAATTACGTCCTCGAAGATAATTACCCGATGAACAACGCGATCGATAACCTCGGAGCCAAATACCTTCGCCGGTACCGGGTGTACCAGAAGACGATTTGAGCCCTGAATTTTATTATCGTAAAGGAGTCACGATGCCCGAACAGAAATCTCCTCCGCCGCTGCAGAATGCAACGCTATGCCAGATCGGATTTGTCACACGGGATGCCGGCCGGATGGCGCGCAAGCTAACGGAAATCACCGGCATACCTGCGCCGGAACCGATCCTAACCGACGGTTTCGAAAAAGCCCGCACCCTTTACCGCGGAAATCCCTCACAGGCGACCGCCAAGCTGATTTTCTTCAATCTGGGCCAGGTGGCGCTAGAAATCATCGAGCCGATCGGAGGCCCCAGCACATGGCGCGAGTTCCTCGAGAAGCACGGCGAGGGCGTGCACCATATTGCGTTCACGGTTAAATCCACCAAGACGGCGGCCGGGGAACTCTCCGGCTTCGGCATTCCTCCGGTCCAGAGCGGCGTTTTCGAGGGCGGCAGCTACGTCTATTGTGATTCCGAAAAGGATTTGGGAGTCATCCTCGAGCTTCTGGATTCCACAACCGGATGATTTTTACTCCCTCATGAAGACAGAAATCGATAAACCTTAACGCAAAGACGCAAGATAAATGATTCTTGATCTTTCTTTGCGCCTTTGCGTTAAGGCTCTTGAATATGTTGGTAATAGATTACAAGTGCATTGATTTTTCTACTTCCATCGCTTCCAAAAACAACGACTCATACTCCTCGACATTCGAGCACAGCACCAGCCGCGTGCGCAGCTTTCCGACGCTGGTTAAATGGTGGACGTACCGCACGGCATGCTTGCGGAAGATGAGGCAGCCGAATCTTGGGCCGTACAGTTCGACCATCATTCCAAGGTGGCGGCGGGCCATGGCGATGCTTTCCGAAAGCGGGACGCTTTCCTTTTCGCGCCGCGAGAAAATCCACGGGTGGCCGATAGCCGCGCGGCCGATCATCACTCCGTCGCACTGCGTCTCGCGTTTCATCGCATCGATGTCGGCCACAGCGTGCACACCGCCGTTACCAAGGATCGGGATCCGCGCCCGTGATTTTATCTCCGCGATCGCGGACCAGTCCGCCGGACCGGACAGCCCCTGTTCCTTGGTCCGCGCATGCACGGCGATCAGTGCGCATCCGTTGTCTTCCAGGGCTCCGGCGACCGCGAGGTAATTTCGGGTGCGGTCATCCCACCCCAGACGTATCTTGGCGGTGACCGGGATGCGCAGGGCGGCCGAGAGGGCTGCAAACAGCCTCCCCAGCCGCGCCGGATCTTTAAGCATTCCCGCCCCCGCCCCGCGTTCGGCGATTTTGCGTATCGCGCACCCGAGGTTGATGTCGATGATGTCCGGCCCCAAATCCTGCAGGGCGCGCGCGGTTTCCACCAGACGTTCGTCCACATGCCCGTAGATCTGGAACGCCACCGGACGCTCCATTTCCGAAAATTTCAGCTTGAGTTTGACCGCGTCTTGCGCGTGGCGGGAATGGGAGATTTCGTCGACGTTGACGAACTCGGTATACGACATGGCCGCTCCGAGTTCGCGGCAGATCACCCGGAAAGGCCAGTCGGTGAATCCGTCCATCGGCGCGAGTATCAGGGCGCCCCGGACCGGGATTTTACCAATGGTGAAGACGGGCAGATCGATGGCGCGCTCCGACGGGGCTCAGGCCTTGTGACGGTCGATCGCCAGCAGATCGCACAGGATGGCGTAACCGGTTTCCAGCCGTCCGGCGCCGGGCCCGATCATTGTCACGTCCCCGAGCAGGCGGGTGGTGAAGGTAATCGCATTGGTGGCGCCGCGAACGGCAGCCAGCGGGTGGGTGCGCGGTATCCTTTCCGGCCGGACCCGCGCCTTTACCCCTTCCGCGGTTTTTTCAAGCGTGGCGATCAATTTCCAGACCTCGCCCCCATCCTCCGCCTCGCAGATATCTTCCCTCGTCAGGCGGGTGATGCCCACGCAGTCGACATCCTCCAAGTGGATCGGAGCCTGCATCAGGACATTGGCCAGGATGACGAGTTTTCCCGCGGCATCGTACCCCTCCACGTCGCCGGCCGGATCGGTCTCGGTGAACCCATTGGCCTGTGCTTCCGCGAGCGCTTCGGCATACGGTTTTCCGTCCTGCATCTGCGTCAGGATGTAATTGGTGGTGCCGTTGACGATCCCCTGTATTTTTATCACCCCGGCTCCGTAGAGCAATTCCTTTCCCAGACGCAGGGCGGGTGTTCCGCTCATTACGGTTCCTTCCACGCCGAGTTCCACCCCATGCCGGGCGGCGAGCTCCGCCAATTCCAGGTACTGTAACGCTACTGAGCCTTTATTGGTGGTAATCGCGTGTTTCCCGGATTCCAATGCGGCCCGGATGTGGCTGATCGCCGGCTCTCCGGTCTGCAGGTCGGTCGGGCTGAGTTCGACGACGACGTCGGATTCCGTCGCGCGGAT
>CAZYSF010000144.1:0-2013 GCA_964649635.1 uncultured Anaerolineales bacterium
CGAAATTGGGAGGATTGGGCATTTGATCCCTGCTGTCCTAACCTCCCCTTCCCCATCCCCGTAGGGGCGCAGCGGCGCTGCGCCCCTACGGGGATGGGGAAGGGGAGGTTAGGTGCGATATTGAAAATATGCCGCGCAGGCGCCTTCGGCGCTGACCATCGGCGCGCCCAGGGGGCACTGCGGCGTGCATTGCTTGCCGAACGCCGGGCACTCGGGCGGTTTCTTCACGCCCTGCAACACTTCGCCCGCGATGCACAGGGGCGATTCCTTCGGCGCGATCCGGCCGACGTCGAACCGTTTTTCGGCGTCAAAAGATGCGAACCCATCGCGCAGTTTCCAGCCGCTGGAGGGAATTACACCGATTCCGCGCCAGGCGCGGTCGCAAACGGTAAAGGCGCGCCCGATCGCATCCTGCGCCGCGCGATTCCCCTCGCGGGAAACGAGCCGCGCATAAGCGTTTTCCACCTCATGGCGGCCGGTTTCGAGCTGCCGCACCGCGGCGAGCAGCCCGCGCAGCAGGTCCACCGGTTCGAAGCCGGTGACGACGATCGGCGCGCGGAATTTCGCCGCCAGCGGCTCGTATTCCCAGTACCCCATCACCGTGCACACGTGCCCGGCGGCCAGGAAGGCCTGCACCCGGTTGGCCGGCGCGGAGAGGATCGCTTCGATCGCGGGCGGCACGCGCACGTGGGAAACCAGCACCGAAAAATTTTTCAATCCGCGTTCGCGGGCCTGCAGGACCGCCATCGCATTCGGCGGCGCGGTGGTTTCGAATCCGATCGCGAAAAAAACCACCTGCTTCTCCGGATTGGCCTCGGCGATCGCGAGCGCATCCAGCGGGGAATAGACCACGCGCACATCGCCGCCTTTGGCGCGCACGCCGAACAGGTCCTGTTCCGAGCCCGGGACGCGCAGCATGTCGCCGAAGGAGGTGAAGATCACGTCCGGCCGCGAGGCGATCGCCACCGCGCGGTCGATCTGCTCAAGCGGGGTGACGCACACCGGGCAGCCCGGTCCGTGGACGAGTTCGATCCCGGCCGGCAGCATGGCGTCCAGGCCGTGGCGCAGGAAGGAATGGGTCTGGCCGCCGCAGATCTCCATGACCGTCCACGGTTTGGTCACCGCGCGGCGGATTTCCGCGAGCAGGCGGACGGTGGTTTTCGGATCGCGGTATTCGTCGAGGTATTTCATGCTTATCTCTGTCCTAACCCCCGCTCCCCCGGCCCCTCTCCCCCGTCCCCGTAAGGGGAAGGAGGAGAGGGGTGCCAGAGCCCGAGTGGTTCTCTCGGGCGATGGCGGGGTGAGGGGGTTAGGACTGTTCGCCCAATTCGCGGAACAGCTTCAGCGTTTCCTCGGCTTCGTCGGGGGAGAGCACGTTGAGCGCGAAGCCGGCGTGGACAATCACGTAATCGCCGGGTTTGGCATCCGGGACGTAGGCCAGGCAGGCCTCCTTCACCACGCCGCCGTAATCGATCCGGCCCATCCGCAGCGAGCCGTTTTCATGCGTATCCAGAATTTTCCCAGGGATTCCCAGACACATTCAAGCCTCCATTGCGGCGGCAACGGCCGCCTGCCCAAGCGCCAGTCCGCCGTCGTTGGCGGGCACGCGCCGGTGAGTGTAAACCTCGAACCCGGCATCCTGCAAGGTGTCGGCCGTCCGTTCCAAGAGCAGGGCATTTTGCCAGACGCCGCCGGATAATACGACTTCGCGGATGCCGCGGGCGGCGTGCACCGCTTGCGCGGATTTCACGGCGATCGAGCACACGGTGTTGTGGAACCGGGCGCCGATGCAGCCGGAGGGTTCTCCCGCACGGACATCGCGGATCACCGCCGCCAACAGATCCCGGACGCGGATGTTTTCCCCGTCGATCGCAAAGGGATATTCGCCCTCCGCGTCGATCCGGCCGCGGGCGAGCTCCTCGAGCTCGATCGCGCCCTGCGCTTCGTAATCGATCTCGGGACAGATTCCGGCGAGCGCGGCGACCGCGTCGAACAGCCGGCCCATGCTCGATA
>CAZYSF010000145.1:0-2173 GCA_964649635.1 uncultured Anaerolineales bacterium
AACGGCGGCACGAGCGACGGGACGTTCGCGGACGGGCAAACGATCCTTCAGGATACGCTCCCCGCCGGACCCGTCTACGGCTCCCCGACCGCCGGTAATTTCAATAGCATCACCAATTCTGAATACATCAGCTGCTCCATCGACGACGATGTATTAACCTGCACGGCCGTCGGCGGAGAAGTCACCATCGGCATCGGCGGCAGCTTCACGGTTTCCATCTCTGCCACTCCGGCCGCGCCGGGCAGTTTGGAAAATACCGCAACGGTCGACCCCGCTGACCACGTCGCCGAATCGGACGAGGGGAACAACACCGGCTCGGATTCGGTCCCGGTGACTTACGGGGTTCCGGGCAACGATGATATCGGCAATGCTATCCCCATAAATGCGCTGCCCTTCCTTTCCGAAATGGATACGACCTGGGCCACATCGCCCGAACCCAATGACGATCCCTACATCGCTTGCGCCTCAGAGCCGGGGCAACAGACAAAGACCGTCTGGTATTCCTACTCCGCCGCGGAATTTGAAGCGCTCCACATGGATACGACCGCAAGCGGGTACGACACGGTCGTCGCCGTATGGCGCGACACGATCGACGACGGCTTGGCCGAGGTGGGATGCAGCGAAGAAGGTGTGCTTACGGTCATGCTGGTGGCCGGAACCACGTACTATATAGAAGTCGCCCAATCGGGCGAGGGCTCCGGCGGCGCGCTTAGCTTTTCCGCCGTATCCGACATATTCCACGGCCTGCGCGCGGATTATTTCAACAACGACAATCTGACGGGGACGCCGGTGCTTACCCGCATCGATCCGTTCATCGCCTTCGATTGGACCGATTTAAACCCCGCCCCCGAAGTCCCCCTGGCGGATTACAGCGTGCGCTGGACCGGCCGGGTAACCCCCGAATTTTCGCAAACGTACACATTCCACACCTATTCCGATGACGGAGTGCGGCTGTGGGTGGACGACCAGTTGATCATCGACAACTGGAATTTTCACACCCCCACCTGGGACACTGGAATGATCGATCTGCAGGCCGGGACGCCTTATTCCATCCGAATGGAATACTTCCAGAGTTCCGGAATTGGCGTGGCGCAGCTCGAATGGAGTTCCGCCTCCGTCTTGCAGGAGATCATCCCCAGCGACGTTTTGGATTATCTGGATCTGGAGCATTCCACCGTGATGGCGGACGGCCTCCAGCCGCTGGCGGACGGCGTATCGGCTTCCGAGATCCGGGTCACGGTCCTGGATTCCTTCGACCATCCGGTTGTCGGCATTCCGGTTTACTTGAAAGTCAGCGGTTCCGGGAACCGCATCAACGGTTCCCCCGCCGGTCCGGACGTCTGGGTGGGGATCGGATATACCGACGCAAGCGGCGAGGTGCTTGGCTACGTGGCGTCCACCATTGCCGGCGAGAAAACCGTCGAGGCCATGGCCGGAGGGGTCGGGGTCGGTTCGCCGGTGGTCGTTCTTTTTGTAAACGGACCGGTGCGCCGGATTTCCGTCTCCCATATTCCCGGGCAGGAGGGGGCTGAATCGAACGGCGACAGCTGGTTCCCCTCGGTATCCAACGACGGTTCGCGCGTGGCTTTCCTGTCCTGGGCCACCAACCTGTTCTCCGCCGATTTAACCGGCGATCCTGACATCTTCGCATTAACTCCCGGGACCAACATCCTCTCCCCGGCCATCTTTGCCGAAAGCGGAGGGCAACCGGACCAACTCGTCACGGACCCGAACATCTCGGGCGACGGCCGATTCATCGTATTCACCTCGGTCGCCGGGAATCTTTCCCCCAGTTGCACGGACGGCCTTACCGCCGACATCTTCCTTTATGAAATCCAGGAGGGGGCGCCCGGCACGTTCACCTGCATCTCCATCGGTCCGGGAGGGGTGGAAGCCAACGGCTCGTCCGATCATCCCTACATATCCAGAGACGGGCAATATGTTGTGTTTGCATCCACTGCCAACAACCTTGTCGCGGGTGTGACGGGCGCCACCCGGCATATTTACCTGGCCGATCTTTCCGCCCTTCCCGATATCACCATTACATTGATTTCCCAAAACTCCGACGAAGAACCCGGCAATGGGGATTCCGATAACCCGTCGATATCCGCCGACGGCCGGTTTGTCGCCTTTGAATCCGCCGCGACAAACCTGCTCGGTCTCGATCAGGATA
>CAZYSF010000146.1:0-9767 GCA_964649635.1 uncultured Anaerolineales bacterium
CTGACATTTTTTGCGCGATAGGATTCGCAGTTCAAAAGGGGTTGTTCAAATAATTTTTATCGCGGAGACGCAGAGGACGCGGGGAAGAACTTTTATCTTATCTCTCTGCGATCTCTGCGCCTCAGCGGTATAAGTTTTTAAAAAAGCCCCTTCTGAGCTGCGAATCCTATCGCGCAAAAAAAGTCAGGTCAAAAAACTGGAGCGGACTTCTTACAATCTGACATTCGAACAGGCAATAATGGGGCAGCCATAACACCACCGCCAGGATGCAAATGACGATCGAGACGGCATAAAAGACCAGGCGATTGTCCGCATGCTCCCGTGACTCGGAGGCAACAGAAACCTCCCCGGCAGTCTTCTTCCGAAGCGCGAACTCCCAAACAGGCAGGTTCACACAAACCGCAACCATGGCGAAATTAATGCACGTGACCGTGAACCACCGGCCGTAATCCCATGCCGAAAAGTAGATCGGCACGGCCAGCAGGAGCGGAAAGCAAAAATACTTCAGGAAGAAGACGCCCGAATAACGCAGCGCCGATTGCGGGGAGAAGGAATGCTGAGACCGGGAGCGGAGAATGGAATACACAGCCTGCCGGATAAGGAACCAAAGCATAATTCCCAGCGTCGGGAGAATCAGAATCCAGTCTTTCCAGCGCATGGAAATGAAGAAACCCGTTATGGAGGCGGCTTCCGCCAACGGAAACTCCATGGGTTCAAAGGAAGCGGGCAGCGTCGATCCGCTGAGCTTGGAGGAAGGCAGAATGCAGGTGCCTTCCCGGATCGCCCCCGCGGCCGCCCATTTTTCGCAGATGCCGAGCAGCGTCGAGTGGCTCGGCGTGCCGGAAAGGTATACGGCGCCGAACGCCAGGGCCGCCGGGAGAAAAAGCAATGCGGCCTGCCAAGCGGCCCGCAAGAAGCCGCGCGGGGCATTCCAGCGCAGGACCGTCAGCGTGATCATCCCGTGCAGCGGGACAAACAACAGGAAATTCCCCTCGTGGACGAGAATGATTGCCGGGAGGAGGATCACGGCGATCGGCAGCAAACCCAGGACATAGCGCTGAATACTCCGGGCCGGAAGCGCGGGGCCGTCCCCGAGCGGAAGCGATTTTTCGACGACGAACAAATGCAGAAGCAGGGTGGCGTAGCCGAGAATTTCCTTCCGGGCGATGGCGTTGTGGTCATGGAGGTAAAAAAGGAAAAGGGAAGGGAGGAACAGCAGCCCGAACAGCGTCAACGGGTGAAGATTTTTCCAGGAACGCGCCAGCAGCCGGATGTAGCCGCACGCGACGGCCAGAATAAGGATCCAGGAAAACACCGCCACGAAGGCTTTTGGCGTGATCGCGGCCGGGAGCAGGCGCCAAATTTCACCCGACAGCCCGCGCCGGATAAACCCCTGGGAATAATCGATCAGCCAGTCGGTATAAGCCCAATAATTCAATCCGGTTCCGAACGCATCCTTGGGCAGCCAATACAGGAGCACCCGGATCCAAGCGGCGGAGAAAAGAAACAACAACAAGGCATTGAGAAGAAGACGGGGCTGGCAAAGAAAAGCCTTAATCCGCGCATTGAATGACATCGGCAAGACTCCAGGGCGATGGCCAACGATGCCGCCGGATCGCCCGGCAAAAACCTGTTCACCGCAAAGGCGCGAAGATCGCAAAGTTTTTTTACAATAAAAACAGAAACCTTTGGGTCCTTTGCGCCTTTGCGGTGAAAAGGTCTTGATCTTCTCTAGAACAACCCCTTCTGAACCGCGAAATACACCAGGCTGATGATCAGGATGAAAACGATAAAGATCAGGATCGGAATACCGGACGTTTTCTTCTCGAGCGGCTTGGGGGGCTCGGTGTAGGAGGCGGCCGAGGGTTTCGTCGTGGCAAACGGCGAGACGGGGGATGCGGCGCTCCCAGGCGGCGGGTTAGGGGTGCTGTCCGCCTGGGGAGTCCATTCCAGCCGGCGCCGTTCGGTCGGGATCGCGCGGAAGTCGAGCGCGTTGGTGGCTTCGGAGTCGTTGCTCATTTTAGGAAACGCAGGGTCCGCGGCGGGGATCTTCCCCGGCGGGTATGAATCCCTGCGGGTGGGCATGTCGTCGCCCCGGGCGGGCGCGCCCGGGCGCGACGCGCGCAGCGCTTCAAACGAAACCGCCGGCGCGGATTCGGTCGCGGGGGCGGCCGGACCCGAGCCCCATACGCCCGGCGCTTCCGGGCGCGCGGGTTCCGGGGCGCCGGAGGCCGCTCGCTCCACGTCGCGGGCCATCTCGCCGGCCGTGGCGTACCGGTCGGCCGGCAATTTCGCCATGCCGCGCTCGATCACCCTTTGCAGCGCGGCGGGAAGATCCGGCGCCGCGGCCGAGAGCTGCGGGATCGGGTCGGCGACGTGCTTCATCAGGAGCGCCATCGCGTTGTTGGATTCATAGGGCGGGGTGCCGGTGACCATGTGGAAGAACATCGCGGTCAACGAATAGACGTCCGACCGGCCGTCGATCTCCTTATCCCCCTGGCACTGCTCCGGGCTGGTGTAAGCCGGCGTGCCGAAGAACTCGCTGTGTGTCAGCTGCACGCTGGATTCGACCATCTTCACCAGTCCGAAGTCGGTGATGTAGGGGTTGTCTTCCAGGTCGAAGAGGATGTTCCCGGGCTTGATATCGCGGTGGATCATGCCCATCGAGTGGGCTTTGTCGAGCGCCGAGGCGATCCGTTTGACGATCGTCGCGGCGGCGGGCAGCGGGATCCGCCCATGGGTCAGGCGGTCCTTGAGCGAGCCGCCCTGCATGTAGCGCATGACGAGGAACAGCTGCTCGCCGTCCTGGCCGTAATCGTAGACCGGGACGACGGCGGCGTGCTCGAGCGATGCGATCGCCTTGGCTTCGCGCCGGAACCGTTCGCGGTTGTCGGGATCCTGCCCGAGGTGGGAGGGCAGCACCTTGACCGCTACCGGACGCTCGAAGACTTCCTCCTGCCCGAGGTACACCACCGCCATGCCGCCGGCGCCGACTTTGTCGAGGATCCGATACTTCCCGATGTTTTTGGGTAGCATGGGGTGATTATAATGTCGGATGGGATGCGCGGCAAAGGAACAAAAACCGGATAAAACTTCCCCATCGGCCTCCAGGATGCTTCAGCAATGCATCAGCGGGTTTATACTAGGTTATATTGGCAGGTGCCATTTCCGCCTAAAGCATGTTGGGCGGTGAGCGAAATTTATGGAGGCATTGGATGAATAAGCCAATTGTGCTAATAACAGGCGGAAATTCTGGAATTGGTAAAGCCGCAGCTAAAATGTTAGCCTCCCGAGGCGCAGAAGTTATTATTGCCTGCCGAAATCAAGCACGAGGAAATGAAGCGGTCGTGGAAATTAAGAAGGCAAGTGAAAATAACGATGTATATTTGCTCGTAATGGACTTATCCTCAAAACGATCAATTCTGGCTGCCTGTGAAGAATTCCGAAAAGGTCACAACCAATTAAATTGTATTATTCATAATGCTGCGGATTTTGATATTAGTCGGAAAACGCGCGATGTTACGGAAGAAGGCATTGAACGAATATGGGCGACAAATCACATTGGTCCGGTTCTATTAACAAAGCACTTGACAAACGAAATTAGGAAAAGCGGACAGGGGCGAGTTATCACAATTTCATCAAAGGGATTGATCGCGCATCCTTTTTTAAAGGTAAAGCTTGATGACCCCGAATTTCGAGAAGGAGGATTTAGCGTCGAAAAAGCATATTACCAGTCAAAACTGGCCCAGGAAATGTATACATATTGGTTGGCGGCACAATATCGAAATACGTCCATCACGGCGAACTGCATTCGTGTAACGAATGTTAAAATCGATATTTCCCGATTTCCTAATTTATCCAATATGGCTAAGCAAATGTACGCCATGAAAAGCAAATTCTCCATTACGCCGGAGCAAATGGCAGAGGTGTATGTTTGGCTGGCGCTGTCTACGGAAGCCTCTAAATATTCGGGCGAATTGCTCGATGAGAAATGCCGGACAATTTCCCCGGGTAAATATGGCAGAGATACAATAAATATTAAAAATGTCATGCAATTGACTGAAAAATATATTCCTGATTTACTCGCTGATAAGTAAACGCCGTCCAACCCGCGCATGAAGCCCACCCCCGCTAAAATCACACGGGGGCAGGCTTTGGCCTTCGGCTTAGGGTCTTCGCTGGTTTGCGCTTCGGGGAACCATTGTATACTTAACGCTTGGTCCTGCGCAGCAGGCCAGGCGGCTCAACGCCGGGCTGTTGGGCGCACCACTCGGGAGTTATTATCAATCGGGATTATCGCATACTGTTCACGGGTATCCCAAATTAATGATGATGACAGAGAAATTTACGCCGGGTTTGGAACTAAGCAGGCGATATTACTGGGAAGTGATTCGTCCGATACTCGACGCGAATTATGCCGGTCGTAAACATTCCGCCGCCCTCATTGGAGACGGTTCCGAAGTCTTGGGCTTTGATTCACTGCTCTCGACGGATCATGATTGGGGCCCGCGGGTTATGCTTTTTCTTTCAGAAGCGGATTATTCCAGTTACTCAGAGACGATGGATCGAGAAGTAAGGAAAAACCTGCCGAAATCATTTTTAGGGTACGCCATAGAACCCAAGCACACGACAAAAAGTGATCATAGTCTTCAAATCTTATCCATTCGTGAATACCTATTGGAATATCTTGGATTTGATATTCGGAATGACCTTGAACCTGCCGATTGGCTGACTTTCCCGGAACAAAAACTATGTGCGGTTACGAAAGGGGCAATATTCTGGGATGAAGTTGATTTGGGCAAAGTTCGTAATCGATTCGAGTATTATCCCCGGGACGTTTGGCTGTATTTATTGGCGTCCGGATGGACCCGGATCGGGCAGGAAGAACACCTGATGGGCCGTGCGGGAAGCGCAGGCGATGAAATAGGGTCGGCCCTGATAGCGGCGCGGCTGGTGCGCGATCTCATGCGTTTATGCTATTTGATGGAAAAGGAATATGCCCCTTATGCCAAATGGTTTGGAGTGGCATTTTCCCGGTTGGCAATTGCCAAAGACCTGGTGCCAATATTCAAAAAAGTATTATCTGCCGATGCATGGGTTGAGCGGCAGGAGCATCTCGCCCTGGCGTATGAAATCGTCGCGAAAAAGCACAATGCCATGGGGATTACGGAATCCCTTGATGGAAAAGTTGATAATTTCTATGAGCGCCCATTTTTAGTAATTGGAGGCGGGCGATTTGCACAAGCCATAAGCGCGCAAATAAAGAATCCGGAAGTAAAACAATTGGTAAATAAAAGGCTTATTGGCAGTGTGGACCAATTCAGCGATAGTACAGATATTCTGACCGAGGCAAAATGGCGGATGGTTTTACGACAGTTATATGAAAGATGAATAATTAAGTGCGCCCAAACCGCGGGTGAATTGCCCGTCGACAGGTACAGATGCACTACCGGTCGCGCGTAGAAAAGATCCTGACGGAGGCTGATCCCGCCGGCCGCGGCGATCGCGCCGTCGGCGAGACGGACGCCGACGGCAGCGAGCATCGCGCGGATGTTGTCATCTCCGCCGCCGACGGCCACGCCACGATCTTCGACATGCTGGAAGGCCGGTTCATCAGCGAGAAGATCCGCGGCTATTATGAGAAGCGCAGTCCTGCAAACCATCCGCACGGCGTACTCGCAGCGGTTGGACGGAACCCCTGTTTGCCAACTCCGTACGCGCGCGGGGTCGGAGCGGGCTAACCGAAAACAACGAAAAAGATAAAGGGGTCGGTGGTTCAGTCTTTTTTCCGTGACATCCGTGTACTTTTATTCCGGCATGAGCAGATACAATCAGTCAATTAAATGTAAAAGCCAAATACCAGAGGGGGGCTGGCATTCGGCCTTTACGCGATTATTATACTCCATTTCAATCCCCGGTATATTTTAGAGATAATAAAAAATACTGGAAGGGCTGTCTACTAAGTGCAAAAACGGATTTTTCCAGGGCGGATACCTGCCATTGTTGGGACGTCATTCCCGCGCCTGCCCTCGCGAAGCGGTGGTAGTCTTAGCGGGAATCCATGAATTTGCAGGAGTGGATGGCCGCTAAGTCTTTCTCGCTAATTATCCGACCTGAGCAGATCCGAAAAAAACATCGGGGTAATAGGGTGGGAAGTAAAAGGCGTCTTCGAACCAAACTCACGACCGGGGGGATGTAAGGAAATCGTAATACCTTTGCCCCCCATTTAAAAAGCTGAAGATCGGCGCGATGAAAACGGGCGGCGGTTACCCCGCCGGCTTGCGTGCCCCCTCTTCCGCGGACGCCTGCAGCACTTCGTTCGCCGCCTTGCGCATCGAGACCCGTTTGGAGCGCGCCTGCTGCTGGATCTCCCGGTAGGCCTCTTCCTCGCTGCGCCCGCGCGCCATCAGCCAGGCCTTGGCCCGGTCGACCGTCTTGCGCGATTCCAGGTCGTAGCGCAGTTCGGCCGCCTCGCGCGCCAGGACCTGCGATTCGTCGAAGCGCGCGGCGGCCACCTCGATCGCGGCTGCCAGCTCGACCTCGTCGACCGGTTTGATCAGGTAACCCTGGATCGGCAGCGCGGCGGCGCTTTCGATCAGGCTCTGCTCCCCGAAGGCGGTGAGGATCAAGATCGGCAGCGGGCGGTGGCGGTACATCGCCTTGGCGGCCTCCAGCCCGTCGGTGAACGGCATGCGAATGTCGAGGATCGCCATGTCCGGGGCGCGGGTGTGAAAAATATTCAGAGCGTCGTGCCCGTCCGCGGCCGTCAGCACCTCGTGGCCGAGCGTCGAGAGGACGGTTTTCAACCCCATGCGGATCAGGGATTCGTCGTCGGCAATAAGGATTTTCAAGCGTCTCATTCTGCCTCCTCAAATGCTTCCGGGAGCGGGATGTGCACCGCCACGCGCGTTCCGGCGGCGTCGCTCAGAAATTCAATCTTTCCGCACAGGTCGTCGCGGACCAGGGTGTTGACGATTTCCATGCCGAGCCGCTGGCGCGGGGCATCCGGGGAAAATCCGGTACCGTCGTCGCGCACTTCCACCAGTGTTTCCTCCGGCGTGCGGGTGATGAGGATCCGCACGCTGCCGATCGTGCGGCCGTGGAACGCGTGCTCGAGCGCATTGTGGACCAGTTCGTTGATCACCAGCGCCAGCGACGTGGCCGGCCGCGAGGGCAGGAGCAGCGATTCGCCCTCGACCGTGATCGCCGCCTTCAGGTCCGGGCGCACCATATGCTGCGCGGTCAGGTGCGCGATCCGCTCCGCCACCGGAAGGATATCCACCAGCCGGAACCCCTGCCGGGAAAGGATCTCGTGCACGGCCGCGATGCTGAGGACCCGCCCGATGCCGGCCTGCAGGGCTGCGTCCGCCGGGCCGCCGTTTACGCCGTCCTTCTGCATCGCCAGCAGCATCGCCACCGTCTGCAGGTTATTCTTGATGCGGTGGTGCATCTCGCGCACGATCGCGGCGCTGGTGGCCAGGCGCGCGTTGTCGATCGCGAGCGCGGTCTGGTTGGCGAGCGTCGTGCCCAGCGCGATCCGTTCGCTGGAGAAGCCGGTCGGCTCCCCGGTGTAGCAGTTCATCACCCCGATCGTCTTCCCGCGCACCAGGAGCGGCACCGAAAGCATCGAAGCCAGCCCTTCGCGCCGGGCCATCTCGCGGAAGCGGTAGCGCGGGTCGGTGCGGACATCCTCGACCACGACCGGTTTGCCGCTGCGGATGACCTCGCCGACGATGCCCTCGTCCGGCCGCAGGCGCGGGCGGCGCCGGTAGTCGGCGCTGCGGCTCCAGGCCGCGCGCATGACAAGTTCGCCGCGTTCCTCGTCGATCAGCTGCAGCGAGCAGACTTCGGTGCCCAGCGCGCCGGCGGCCATTTCGGCCACCAGCTCGAGCATCTCGTCCGGCACCATCGGGGATGTGACCGTCCGGCTGACTTCGGCCAGGGTCGTCAGTTCGTCCAGGCGCTTGTGCATGCTGTCGTACAGCAGCGCGCGGTCGAGTGCGCCGGCCGCCAGGTCGCCGATCAGCTGCAGCAGTTCGGTTTCGTCTTCGGTGAAATCGCGCGGCGCGGTTGTCTGAACGTTCATCGCCCCGATGATCCGCCCGCGGTTGGTGAGCGGGACGGCCAGCAGGGAGCGCAATCCCTCCTCGTTGGTTTCCGGGAGCAGTTTGAAGCGCGGATCGGAGCGGGCTTCCCGCACGGCGGCCGGCTGCCCGTTCTGCGCCGCCCAGCCGGTCAGCCCCTCACCCAGGTGCAAAGACGCCCGGCCGAGCGACTCGCGCGCCAGGCGGGTGGAAGCCCGCAGGCGCAGGATCTCGCCGTTCGGATCCAGGAGGTACAGCGAGCAGGAATCGGTTCCCATGACATGGTTGGTGCGCCGCGCGATCAGGTCGAGCGTGGTGTCCACATCCCACTCGGCGGAAAGCGCCTGGGCGATTTCGCGCAGGGGACTAAAAATAGCGGTGCGGGGGCGAGCAAGGTCGGGTGTCTGGATTGCCATCGATGTGCCTTGGTCTTCATCGGCCGCGATGCGGCAGTCATGCCCCGGTTTCCGAGCCGTACCAGCGCCTGTGAAAAAAGAACGGCCTGAGCAAGGGCGGGGACATGCTCAGGCCAAATGGCATACCGGAGCCTGTTCGGACCTTCACGGTACACCGACATCCGGATAATCGATTGCAAAACCAGTGTATTCCCGGCGGTCCGGCCTGTCTTCCTGCATGCAGGCCATTCCCGGATACCCCGTTTGGGGTATGGGGAAAGGGGATCCGCATCCGCGAAATGTGCGGGATTTATGGCCGCGATCGGTGGGAATTTTCAGCCGCTTTTGATGATCGCTGAAAGCGGGAAACGCAACCGGTGTCATTGCGAGCCTGTCCCCGCGGAGCAAAACTGCTCGCCTTTGCTCCACGAGCAGTTTTGATTGCGAAGCGGGGGGAGCGAAGCGACCCCGGCCTACCCCAACCGGGGCAGGCGAAGCAATCTGCTGATTATCCTTAGAAAAGGGAGATTGCTTCGCTCCCGGAGCCTGCCCTGAGAATAGCGAAGGGATCGCTCGCTATGACACTCTGATCTTTTTTCAACAGCCTGCGAAATATTAAATTTATGCTCATTGTTCTCTTTACGGCCTTCATTGCCACAACAGGCACAAATCGCACCGCTCTAAATCATTTAAAAAGTGTGACTACTCAGACGGACTTCCTTCTTTGTACACGGATTACGCCGAAAAGAGCCGAGGACACCGAAAAGATTTTAGGTTACTCTTCTCAATCAACTGCTATCTCATACTGGGAATAGAATTTTCGGTGTTATCGGATCTTCTCGGCGTTTCGGTGCACGTTTTCGTTGAAAATAATCCCGCAAATCCTGTCTATTGATTTTCCGGCCGCGCTTACGCGAGCTCCTCCAGCGCGTAACCCATCCGCTCCACCGCTTCGAATATTTTCGCCGGTCCGACACGCGTTTCGTCAAATTCGATTTCCACGAGGGATTTCGGATAATTCGCGCGGACGCTGACGACCCCCTCCAACTCGTCCTCCAATCCCTCAATCCGCATCGCGCAATTCGAGCAGTGCATGCCGGTCACACGAAAAGTCTTTTTCACCATCGAATTAACTCCTCGGGTTATCTCGAGCAATTCATAGCCGCAAAAGGGGTCGCTCGCTTTGACACTGTCCATTCCTTTCCGCCTCAATCCTGAAAGATGATCCAGCCGCTGTACATTCCCATCGAACACGAGAAGTAGATCGTCTTCCCGGCTTTCTGGGCCG